>CAKZNE010000155.1 GCA_937129395.1 uncultured Cryomorphaceae bacterium
AATGGTTCTTCTTCTTTCAAAATACGAATCATTTCCTTTCTGAGGTTGACTTTTCTCTCTTTCAGCAAGTCCGTTCTCATACCGATTCCGACATTAGCCTCGCCATTCGGGAGTCGAAAAATCCAAAAATAACCAGGAAACAAATCTTTATAGTAATGGAATTCAATATTTCCATGTTCCATTCCTTCCACACCCTCGTAATATTGACGAACACCAGCGCAATGATGATTTTTATTCATTTTTATACCTGAGAGACAACGACTTACAACTGAATTTGCACCATCGGCACCCATAATCACCTTGGCTTTAAAGGTTTGATCTTTGGTTTTAACTTCCAATCCATTATCTAGCCTTTCAATATTTAATACTTGCTGATCTTCAAAGGTTGAAATACCGGGCAAGTCCTTTATTTGATTAAAATAAAAATTATCAAAATGAATCCGCTTTGAAATAAAAGCCGCTGATTTGGATTTTTTGGCATTGGAAAAACTAATATCGATGTGCTTGTGATTTGGGGCAAAAAGTCGAACCCCATGCATTTCAGTTTTTTCACTAAAATGAACAAAATCTTGTCCTAACTTAGGGTCAATTATTTTTAATTGATTGATTACATCTGGACTTAAACCATCGCCACAAACCTTATCTCGCGGGAAGCTATATTTTTCAATTACGGCAACTTTCAAACCTTTTCCGGAGAGCATAAAGGCAGAGGTACACCCAGCAGGACCAGCCCCGACAATAATTACATCAAAATTAAATTCCACAAAAAAATCTTTAGCAATTTGGTTCTTGCATGAGGCACAAACTTAGCAAAGAAAATCTTGCTTTAAATTCGGCCTAGAACTTATTAATTAAGAAATGTGACTATTGAATTTTACAGCGGAAAACTTTTAAATCTGGTCTAAAAAATCCGCTTTTTTACCTCTGCTTACTTGCACATGATCTCCGTTGACCATTACAACTAGGCCCCCGGCTCCCCTTTGGTATTTTTGAATGTGGTTAAGGTTAATCAAATGAGATGCATGAATTCTACAAAAACTATGATCTTTAAGAAGGTTTTGGATTTCCTTTAGAGTTTTACAAATGGTTAAACATTTACCATCAGCTAAATGCACATCTGTATAATTATTATCACTTTCACATCGAATGATGGACGATACTTTTGTGAATTCTAAACCCTCCATTGTTGGTAGTGCAATTTTAGAATTTTCATTGGCATGAGGATTCATATTATTCAACATGGCTTTTACCTCTAGGTTCGGCAAACTTTCAAGCATTCTTAATTTCACTTTTTCAACGGATTTTTTCAAATCATCTACGCCAATAGGTTTTAGCAAATAATCCAGAGCATTTACTTTAAAGGCATTCAAGGCAAATTCGTCGTACGCTGTGGTAAAAACTATTTCAAATTCAATGTTTTCAAGTTTGGATAAAAGTTCAAAACCATTGAGGTGAGGCATTTCAATATCCAGAAAAATTACGTCTGGTTTGTGAACAGCAATTAATCCAATTGCCTGGAATGGGTCATTTGCTTCACCAGATATTTCCACCTCTGGGTGGTGCCTTTTTAGTAGGAATTGCAATGATTCACTACAGTGTTTTTCATCGTCAATTATTAAGGCTTTCATTTTGTTTTGTGTTAATTGTCAGTATGATTCGAGTACCAATGGCTTCCCCACTTTCATCTTTTAAATCTTCCATCTTAAAGCCGGCATGTCCACTTCCAATTTTATTCATGGCCTCCAGCCTTTCCCTAGTAATATCCAAACCATAACTCTTATGGCCGCCATGGTCTTTACTCTTTAATTCTTTCGCTTTTTTTCTTCCAATACCGTTATCTTCAATAATAATTTTCAAAAGATTTTCATCCAATTTTGAAATTTCAATAAGAAGGTTTCCTCCCTCACTTTTATGCATTAATCCGTGCCAAATGGCATTTTCCACAAAAGGTTGAATAATCAAAGGTTGGATCAAAACATGGGATGTATCAATGTCTTTTTGTATCCGAATTTCCTTACTAAACTTTTCATTAAACCGTTCCGCTTCAAACATCATATAAAGTTCCAAAGCCTCCAGTTCATCCGCTAATGTAATTTGTGTTTTTTTACTGTGATGAAGGATTAGCCGAAGTAATTTTGCAAAGGAGGTAATATAATCTGCAGCCTTATCGCTATCCTGTTTAAGAATAAAATAGCGAATTGAATTTAGCGAATTGAATATGAAATGAGGATTCATTTGCAAACGAAGACTGTTCATTTCACTTTCTACCAATTGCTTTTCATATTCCGATTTCAACTGTTGTGAACGAGATTCCTGCAATTCCAAATTCGCCTTCAAAGCTTCATTGGTTCTATCTACAACCTGCCCTTCAAGATCCTGTTTTATTTTTTTACCCAGCTTTTCGTTTTCAACTAATTGCTGAATGTATGCTTCATTTATTTGTTCCTTTTCTCGATTACTTATTTGGATTAATTTCCCTATTCCCAAACTAAAAAAGAGGATCTCCAGAAAAATACCCATTTGAGTAAAATTAATTGCCCCCAAAGGCCTTACACTAAATGTATTTGGATCTATACTGTGAACTACCGTTAAAATAATTGCAATTAAATTCCCAGCCAAAAAGAAAATACTACCGGTTACAAAATATCTTACAACTGGCCCTTTTAATTTTATGGCTACAATGAGAATTAGTGCCACCGCCACAATCATCATAATTAGGCGGGTTGGGCCAAAAAGGGATCTTATAGTAACAATATCCCCTGTGGTGTAAAAATAAATAAAGGCTACTACTGCATAAACGCCATAAACCAAATTTAGCCAATTGACAAAGTTGTTTATCCAAGGTTTCTGGTTTTTTACATCCAAAAATCGCATGGCAAAAGTATTGTAGAAAATGGCTATCCCAAATTGAAGGGGCTCATTTAAGGCAAGTTTTAAAAAAGGATGATCGGGAAGAAAAAGATTAAAGGAACCATGGGCACTTAATTTGAATCCCAAATAGAGCATTGGAAAAAAAAGATAAACCGAATAAAGCAAATACACATTGTCCCTATTATTTTGGAAATACAGAAAAAGCATATAAAGTATCATCATCCAAATGGCACCTTGAAAAACCAATCCTAATCCGACGATAATGGACCAAGTTTCGGTTTCATAAAACATAAATGCCCAAAATGTTTTTTGAGAAATTAATTCAAAATAAAGAAATGGAGTGTTGTTGGTTGAATAGGAAAATTTAGCAATTATCAATCGTTCCGCACCTGGGGCGATTTTCCATTCGCTGACTTCAGGATAATTAGGAACGCTCAATTGGCTTTTTGGATTTAAGCCTCCGTTGAACTGAGTATCAACCTGTTTTCCATTTTCAAATGCGAAATAGGTGTTTTTTTCCAAGGAATAGTCATTCCATAAATAAACCTTCTGAGTATCTGCAAGATCATTTTTAAGAACTACTTCAAGCCAATATTCATGACTGGCCTTTCCTTTAACTAGTGGTTTTAGGGCTACCTTTTTTTCTAGAAATTCTTCAAGGCTTAGTTTGTTTTTACTTTCATAACCAAACCTCTTCAAATCCAAAACAATCCGATCCTCTTTCTGAAGCTGGCTTAGGGAGATAGTATCTTGCGCCATCCCTGCCATTTGAAATAGCAAAAGAGGTACAATCAATAATAATTTTGCAAACGATCCCTTCAATATTTTTGTTTTGTTTTGGTTAATTTGAAAAGACCAAATTAGGTGAATTTTACAAATCAGTGATTTGAAAACTGCCCTAAATCAATCTTTCTTTTACTTCTTCTTATTCTGGAAATACCGTCTTTTTTGGGACGAAACATCCTTTTTAATTCATTAGCACTTTAATTCTTAATAATTGAAAAAGAGATCCCGCAGGAATTTCCTGCGGGACTTCCTTTTATTGTTTAACCAGTTTCCTTACTAGGTATCCTACATCCTTAACATAAATGTCAATAAAATAAATGCCTTTAGCTCCCTGAAGATCTCCTTCAAAACTATCCACATTTTCTAGATGATGGATCTCCATTACTTTTCCGGAAACATCTTTAATTGAAATCTCTACTTGATCATAATGCACTCCAAAATCAAGATAAAACTGCCCGGTGGAAGTTGGGTTCGGGTAAAGGTTTACTGAATGTAATAGTGCTTCCTCAAACAAACCAACATTATTAATTACGATACAATCAGATGTATCAATACAAGAACCTTGTTGAATAACTACGGCATAAACTCCATTAACTGTTGGCGTGAATACCGCGTTGTTTTCTCCTATAATTGGAGTCATTCCATTTGCACAATCCACCCATTGGAATTGGCTTGTGGAAATCGGCGTTAAGGCCGTAAGTGTAATTCCATTAAGGCTTACTTGAGTATCTATTGTATCAATTGTAAGATTAAGACTCATAATTGAATCACAACCATTGGCAGCCATCAAGGTGTCGGAATAATTACCGGATTCATTATAAAGCTGTCCATTGAAAGGCCATAGGTACTCCTTACATTCTGTTACCGTTTCGCTTCCATTAAACCCATTATTAATCGTTAGATCCAATACAATTGTACTATCACAACCTGCACTGTTTGTTAAAAGAACAGAATAAATACCAGATGTGCTATAGGTCATTCCATCTAAGTTCCAGAAATAACTATCACATGCAGTTGCATTAACAAATACTGAATCACTAGCATTCAATGTCAAGAATAAATTTACAACTGAATCACATCCATTCGCGTTTGTTAATGTGCTGGAATAATTTCCACTAGCAGTATAAAGAAGACCATTAGTTGGCCATAAATAACTGTCACATGAAGTTATGGTTTGATTTGTAGTATCATTCGTTGAAATAGTAAGATTCAAGGTTACTGTAGAATCACACCCAGCAGCGGTATTAAGCACTTCTTGGTATGTTCCACTAGCAGTATAGCTTAAACCTGAAACTGGCCAAGTATAAGAATTACAAGCCGAAACCGACTGACTAGAAGTTTGATCGTAATTCACAATCAAATCTAAAATCACAACAGAATCACAACCATCTGCCTTCAATAAAGTAACACTATGAGTGCCGCTTGAAGAATAAACATTTGGTGTGCCGCCTCCTATAAACCAAGTATAACTATTACAAGCTGTAATATTCAATCTGGTAGTATCGCTATTGTTAATAGTCAAAGCCAAATTCACAACAGAATCGCAACCATCTCCATTGGTTAAGGTGCTGGTGTAGTTTCCTGTGATAGTATATGTAAGACCAGTTGTTGGCCACAAATAACTATCGCAAGCTGTTATTGCCTGATTTGTTATATCACTCGTATTAATCGTAAGATTTAAAGTGATAGTAGAATCACATCCTGTAGAGTTTGTTAATACAACAGGATAGGTTCCACTGGAGGTATAAGTTAATCCACTTACCGGCCATACATAAGAATCACAAGCTGTAATTGTTTGACTTGAAGTCTCACTGTAATTCACAATCAAATCTAAAATCACAACAGAATCACAACCAGCTGCATTCAATAAAGTAACACTTCGAACACCTGAGGTGGAATAAATATTTGGTGTGCCTCCGTCAAAAAACCATGTATAACTATCACAAGCCGTTACATTCAATCTTGTGGTATCGCTGTTGTTTATGGTTAAGGCCAAGTTCACAACCGAATCGCAACCATCTGCATTGCTTAAAGTGCTGCTGTAGTTTCCAGAGCTTGTATAAGTAAGACCAGTTGTTGGCCAAACATAACTATTACAAGCTGTTATTGCTTGGTTTGTTGTATCGCTATTGTGAATAGTCAAAGCTAAACTCACAATAGAATCGCAGCCATGTGCATTTGCAAGAATCACTTGGTAATTACCACCAGAAGTATAGGTTACTCCATTGGTGGACCATACATAACTATCGCAAGAACTAGCCACCAAATTAGTGGTATCACTGCTATTTATGGTCAAGGCTAAATTCACAACAGAATCACAGCCATCTGTATTAGCAAGTGTTACCGTGTAATTCCCACTTGTGGTATAGGTAACAGAGTTGGCTGGCCAAGTATAACTGTTACATGAAACCATTGTTTGATTCGTAGTATCGCTAGTGTTAATGGTAAGAGCCAGGTTTGCAGTAGAATCGCAACCTGAAGAATTACTTAATACCACGCTATACTGTCCGCTTTGGGTATATACGGTGGCATTCGCTAGCCAAGTATAAGTATTACAAGCAACCACTGTTTCTGTGCCACTATTGCTGTTATTAATAGAAACATTAACAGTGAGAACGCTATCGCATCCCGATATACTTTGAAGTGTATCATGATAAGTACCAGTTGCAAAAACATAATCCCCAAATACGGAAGCAGAATCACAAGCTATTACATCAGCAAGTATAGTTTCATATTCTGGATTTAAAATCAACTCCCTGGTAACTATCGAATCACAATTATTTTCCCCAACTAGGGTATCTGTGTAAATTCCACTAGCAAAGCGGTATGATCCAAGAACCATTGCGCTATCCTCACCACAAAGACTGATTAGGGGCAGGTTGTTTATTTGACTAGAATTAATAATTAAGGCCAGGTTTACAACTGAATCACATCCAAATGAATTACTTAAAGTAGCCGTGTATTCGCCACTTAACAGATAAGTTTGTCCATTCGCGGCCCATGTATAAGAATCGCAGGCTACAATATTTTCTGTTGTTGTGTCACTTGTATTGATGGTTAAATTCAGGGTTACGGTTGAATCGCATCCATCCTCATTTGTTAGAACTGCAATATAGCTATCACTACTTGTGTAGGTTGTGCCGTTTGCCGCCCATGTATACGAATTACATGCTGCCACGGTCATGCTAGTGTTATCGCTACTGTTAATACTAACATTAACAACAATGATACTGTCACAACCAGCCCTAGTTTCTAGAGTATCTCTATAGGTTCCGCTATTGGAAACAAACTGTCCAAAAACCTGAGCGCTATCACATCCAACAACATCTGCCAGAATAATTTCATAAGCCGGATTCAGTATTAATTGCCTGGATACAATAGAATCACATCCTGTTTCTACCGAAACCAAAGAATCATAATACGTTCCGCTGACCAATCTATATTCACCAAGAACCATGGCGCTATCTGCTCCACATAAACTCATTAGTGGTAAAACTGTGTTTTGAATTTCATCCACAATTAAAGCTCTACTTAATACGGAATCACACCCACCTACGGTTTGTAGGGTATCGTAGTAAAAACCTGCCGTTTGTTGGAAAGTCCCAAACACTTCGATACTGTCACCTTCGCAAACATGGATATTGGAAAGGTAGTTTAGACCTCCTGAAAGAACACCAATCTCACCAACTTCTGTGATCGTAAATCCTGTTGCATCGGTAACATCTACGGAATAAACTCCTGGTACAGCAACTAAAGAATCGGTATTAGCTCCAGTATTCCACAGGAAGGTATAAGGAGCAACTCCATTTCCTGTTACGGTTGCTTTTAGCGATCCATTTGATCCAAAACAAACATCAACAGCTGAGAGGGCAACATTAAATTTCCCAATCTGGGTGGTTGCCATATTATCATTGTATGTAAATTCTAACTCTGTAGAGTTTACAATTTCTCCTATTAGAGTTGTTTTATTATCAATTACATTCCAGCCCAGGGTAGCTAATGCACTGTCTCCAGGGTTTATTATTCCCAGTTGAATTAAGCCAAATTGAATGGTATCAAAATTATTATCGATATAGGACATGACAACATCACCATCTGTGGCAACATCCCCATTGTTTTTAACATAACCAAAAACCAGTATGGTATCCGTTAAAGCTGGGGCAACATCATCCGTTTCAAAATTTGCCCACATTAAATTTGCAGCCTCCCCTACCACTATGGCTCGGGTTGCTTCGTTATTCAATTCGTCATTTTCAGAAATTTCCTCATCACCATCAATGATGGCTCTAATAATATGAACCCCTGGTATATGAGAACCCCAACGGTTTGGAATTGTATAACTGGTGTTATCACCTGTAACTAAACCTACAACCGGCTTAATAGAATCAAAAGGAACGCCGTCAATTAAAATTCTTAACTCCATTTGGTCGTTCACATTTGACTTCCCAATGTTTTCATAGGAAACCACAAGACCCACCGAATCATTTACAGCCGGATTTAAAAGGCTAGGATTAATAAATTGGGATAAGACCCTCATGTCTGGGCGATTATTCACCACCACCTGTCTAATTAAAACATTGTCCCCATCGTTACATTCTGGGTAGTCATTATCAGGATCCACCGTCATTGTAAAAGTGTAAGTACCTACTTCATTGAAAACAAAATTTGTAGGTAAAACTGCAATTCGAGGGCAGAAACAGTTTTTGGAGACATTGGTTAACAATGCATTTCCAAGGTTTTGCACCCCAAAAATTCCAGGTCCACTTACTTCAAATTGAACATGTAGAGAATCCGCTTTATATAGATGAGTTACAGCTACTGCAACACCCAGATAAGCAGTCTCATTTACATTATAGGTTCTTGCCCAGAAATCGCTTCCTGTACATCTTGGTACTGGTTTAAACTCCCAACACAGGTTATCTGTAATACTGTTATTCGCTTCGCTGAATTCATTTGCAATAGCATTTGCAGGATCGGCAGTTACGGTTAGTTGAGCAGCTCCAGAAGCAGTTGCCACGGCATTGGTTTGCACTAATAAACTTTGCCCTGGAAGTAAATCTCCTATTGTAACCGTGTGAGTCGGGCCTCCTCCACTAACTTCAAATTCAATATCAATGGGTCCAAAGGCAGTTGCATTTCCAGAATTTCTCACCGTAGCTTCAAATATTACGGCACCTCCTGGGGCTGTTGGACTATAAGGGTTCACTTGTAAATTTCCACAACCTGAGATAACCAAATCAGGCTTACATTCTAGGATTTCATGAACATATGTCGCTGTATTGTTTAGCTCTGTAGTTTCAACAACTCTACCCCCCGTTGCAACCGTTGTATCGCAGTGAATATTAAAACTATAAACTCCAACTCCTGGGTAGGCATAAGCCTTAGAAAAAACCAGGTGTGAAAAGGCGTTAATATTTGCGATGGTATGATAAAGGGTATCAATTGGAACACCGTCTTTGCGAACAAAAATGGCACAATCAAAATTACCTGTTGCTACTGCTCCATTGTTGGCCACACGGAATCCAACACTATTTACTTCACATAAATAGCGATTTATCCTTGGTCCATCTATGGGTTGGATATCTGGTAGTGCAGGATATACTCTTACAGTTCTGCAATAACGGTTATTGCGAAAATTGGTTTCACCAACCGTTCTTGCCGCATCTGCTTCAACACAAATGGTATAGGTTCCAGGAATATTAAATACAATATTATTGAAGGTATAAGAAGCTGAGGCTCCTGGTGCCAAAGCAGGCATGTTTTGGTTAACTAACACAGGAACACCCCCAGTTTGAGTAAAGCTAATTTGAAATCCAATCGCCGGATCACAACCAACATTTGCAATAGTCGCAGTTCCTCCAATGGATTGACCGGCCAAAATATGATAATCAGTAAGACTTAGTCCGGCTGATAAATCCGGGTTCACACAAGGACAGTTTAAAATATCAAAACTGGTAACTGAATCATTAGTAAGTGTAAAATCAGTAACCTCAACTTTAGTTGGATAGGTACCAGGAACTAAGGGTGCAGGAATATAAACAGAGAAATATCCATTTGAATTTGTTAATCCGCTATAAGTTGCTGCCCCACGGGTGATGGTAACTGTAGCTCCCGCTACACTACTATCGGCCAAAGGAACCGCAGTACCAGTATAATAGGCGTAACCGTAAACTCTTACTTGGTTATTTGGTCTAGAACATTGGCTCGCAGGTGTAATGCTTGGGTGAACAATAATAGATCCTGGCAAATTGTAATCCCCATTGATAAAGGGTCTAATGGCCACATTATCCAATTCATTGGACTCCAAAATAATATCCGTAAAATCTACCGTAACCTCCATTGGGCACCATGCGTCTACCGCAGGAGTTGTTATATTCCAACTTACAGTAGTACTGCTTCTAGCCGCCAAATTAGGCACCACAATATCTGGATATACTATAGCAGGATCATACTGATTTACTAAATGAACAACAAAGTTATTGGCATCATAATCTGAGGTGTTGGTTACTGTTGCAGAAACTGTTAAAGGCGAATTTACAGCAGGATTTTGAACACTGAATACAATATCGTTTGCAAAAATTTCCAGGTCTGGTTCTGCTAATACATCTAGGTTATTGAAAGGTCCAAAAATCACTTCTTCACCACCTTCAATGACTTGCGCCAAAATTTTGTAGTTCATTCCAACAATCAAGGAATTTATGGACGCTGTATAAATCTTTCCGTCTTTAGGATCAATATCAGCCGGGTCTAATTCCGACATAATAATGGTTCTGTCGAAATTGTTATTGTACTGGCCATTTCCTTCGTAATCCAAAATCATTCTTGGGAATCCAAATGGAGGTAACACACCACTTGTATCGTAATACGTTACCTCAAAGTTAAAGGTGGTGTATTCATCTCCCGTTTCTGGGAAAACCATCGAAGTTCCAAAATTCACATTTCCGGTATAGTCAAAATAACGGGCGGGTGGCACAAAGGTTAAAGTGGTAATATGAACACTATCACAGTTGTTTTCATTTTGATAAACATCGGTATAATCGCCAGAAACTTTACGGTAAGAGCCTTCGGCCAAAACACTATCACCAATAGCTACAATTAGCGTTTCGCTGGTGCTATCTATAAGATTAATAATTAAAGTTGTAATCACAATACTATCGCAAGTGCTTACACTTTGTAAGGTATCTGTATAAATTCCTGGGGTAGATCTTAAGGCTCCTTCTAATAAGATATTATCGTCTTCACAAATTTCAACATTTCGGTTTATGGTATAAACTGGATCTATGTTCAATTCATAATACACCACACTATCACAACCGGTAGAGGCTAGTATTGTATTGTAATAAACATCGGCAGTTTTTTGGAATATCCCGAATAATTCAATGCTATCCCCTTGGCAAATAGATAAATCCCCAAGATTTACCGAATCCAAAGGATTAACAATCAACTCTTGAATAAGTACACTATCACATCCGGTAGAGGCTAAAATTGTGGAATAATAAATTCCGGCGCTTGTTTCTGCATTTCCAAAAATATTGGCAGATTCATCTTCACAAATAGTAATTGTTGCTAGACTTACAGAATCAATTGGTATTAAACTTAAACTCTGTGTTAAAACACTATCGCAACCGGCAAGAGTACTTAATGTATCGCTGTAATTTCCATTCTCAAAACGTTGTATTCCAAAAATCAAAATTGAATCTCCTTCGCAAATAGTTAGTGGAGCTTGTGCAATGCTATAAGATGGTAAAAGGGTGATCGTGGTTTTCACTACACTATCACACCCATATTGATTTAAAAAAGTTTGAGAGAAATTCCCCGCCTCTGCTGGATTACATGTAGTGAGGGAAATAAGGGTTGTATCTGTTATATCATTTACAGTAACCGTTACAGAATCTATTGAAGTACAATTAAGTCCATCCGTTACTGTAACAATATACTTGGTGGTTACATTTGGACCAACAATAATTGAAGAACCATTTAAACCATTACTCCATGAGTAGGAAACTCCACCAGTGGCGGTGAGAGTTACCAATTCACCAACACAAATACTAGTGTCATTATTCAAAGTAATTGATGGAGGTGGGTTGTTGGTAATAACATCCGTAAAACTGTCGTTTGATGCGTTGCTATCGCCAATAAGGCTGCTAAAAACTTTAACATTATAAATTCCTAAGGCTGTCATGTTTGCGCCTTGGGTAAAAGTATAGTTAAAGCTTGTTCCTCCATTTACAACAGCATTTACTGTTTCGGTAATTGTATCTGCATTTACAATTAAACTAATATCAAAGCCAGTTTGAGCTTGTGTACCTGTATTATTTAATTGAATGGTAAATACTTCATTGGCTGTAAAACCACAATCTGTAATTGGGCTAATAATAGCTGCAACACCAATATCCCCTGGGAAAACCGCAACTTCATCGGCTCCAATATCAGGTTTGTTGAGATCTCTTAATTCACCATCTATCCTGATTTACAAAGGATAAAGGTGTAGCTGTGCTATCTAGTGCAGATTGAGTAATATGTAGATCGGATTCAGATGTAAAAAGCGGATCCACGTCTAAAGAATTAGCATCTAAGCTGGTAGCTGTTTTCCAACTTGCTAAATTCGAAATATTTCCCCCAAAGGAAGAATGGTAAAAAGGTGTTGCTCCAGTACTATGGAAATTATTATAGTTTGATAAAGGAGAAGTTCCAGACTGAAAAAAGGCGTAGTCACCTCCAGAAGAAACAGCCAAATTATTTTGAAAGTGAAGTGTACTTGTATTGCTACTCATATAAAAAGCATAGCCATCTGAAGAGGCATGGTTTGCAGAGTTATAAGCAATATCCAAATGACTGCAAAAACGCACATCAAATGCTTCTGTTCCAATGCTGCTAGCTGTACTATCACCAATTGTAACAAAGTTGTTGGCGATTAGTCCACGGTTAGCAATAGTTCCATCCAAATCATAAGCATATATTCCTTGTCCTAAGAAAGGGATGTAAATTTTATTCTTTTCTACTTTAAACCCATCCTCAATATTATATAGATATAAACCCGTAAAGGAGCTATTGGTATTTGTTGCCGAAATTTGGTTTTCGCTAATAATAGGACCATCTAAATTTTGAATATAGGCTCCATTTCGGTATTGGTTTTTAAAGCTATTACCCCTTATTATTAAACCGGGAGAATTATTCACATTTAAATAAATTCCGGAATGACCATTGGCAAATGAACAATTCGTTATCCTTAGGTTATCAATATCATTTGAACCAGAAACCCCCTGTAGATTAAAGCTCGAGGAAGTGGGCATGGAAAAGATGATATTGTCTAGCTGTATATTACTAGTATTGTTTTTCAATTGAACGACCAATCCGTTTCCGGTATTCAGTGCTTGGATGGTCATATCTTTAAAACTGATATTATCCGCATTATCAAAAAGCACCGTGTATTTGTCTGTATTATTAGCATTATAGCTCAAAACAACAGAAGCCGAATTGCCTGATACGGACTGAAAAACCACACTATCTGAGGCGGAAGCTCCAGCAATTTCCGAAAAGCTGATTTGCTCATTATAGGTACCATCATTCACATTAAAATGAACCCATCCTAAAACACCACCAGCATCAAGGGCAGAAACTGCACTTGAGAAATCTGGAAAGTCCGCAGCACCGCCACCTAGAGTATAAGCACCGCTTAATGCCGGATATAGATCCAAGGCCCCGGTCGTATCGTTGGTTGCCAAAATATCAATTTGCCCGTTTGGCAAACTGGTAGAAGCTACGATATCATGAAAAGTGGCAGTAGCAAAATTGAAATTTCCAATGGCAACAGAATCTTGATCGCCCGTGCCTATGGCGCCTGTCCAATTGAGGCTCGTTTGTGCTACTCCATTTACAGACCAATTAATTTGAACGGAACGCAAAGTATCCAAACCATTATTTAGCAGATTTACATAAACAGGGTTTACTCCTGAAGGGAATGGTTTGTTTGGAGAAGAAAGTGCGGTTAGTGCAGCATCATTTGTGTTTACTGAAAACTCATCCGCTCCAATATCAGGTGTATTGGGATCACGGAAATTTCCATCGTAATCTTCATCAACATAAGTTAATGGTGTTCCCGCACCATTCAAATTTGCTGCTTCTACGTGTACATTATTACTATCTGTAAATTGAGAAAGCAATGAAACACTTGAGGTATCAAAATTACTAGCGTTTGAAAAATCTGTTAAGTTTGAATATGAGCTACTTCTATAAATTCCAAGAGTAGCCCCACTAGTATATAAATTATTAAAATTTTGTTGGTAGTTATTATATCCATCTACATCAACAGCATAACCGCCACCATCATTTTGGAAGATATTGTTAAAAACCTCAACATGTGTACAGCTAACTTCATAAAAAGCTTCGGTGGAGCTATTGGTATTAAATGAACGAACAGAATTGTAGGCTACATTAATATAGTTACAGCTAGAAATATAAATACCACTGGCAAAACTACTTCCTACCATCTGTACAAAATTATTGGCCACCACTACGGAATTGCCATTTGTTCCATCTACATCATATAGATAAATTCCATCATCTGTATTTCCAAGTATGGTGTTTTTACTAATCTCTCCACCGTTTCTACTGGTATATCCATAAATCCCGTAAAAGCCTGTATAGCCTCTATTTGACGAAATGGTGTTTCCCATTATGGTAAAATCCTCTTGATCGTCGAAATAAATTCCTCGGTAATATTGATTTGTAAATGTGGAGTTTTCGATTATCAAACCAGTCTCTCTTGTTCCCCCATTTCCTCTGGCATCAATTCCATATCGGCCATTTTCGAAACTACAATTTTCAATATGCGTATTGGGATTGTTATAACTTGAAGAAGTTCGCACTAAAACATCACCAGAGGTGCCATATAAAGTATCCCTAAAAACACAATTTTGGAAACTAATATTTGTAGAGGTACTATCTATATTTACCAAACCAAGTCCATTAAAAAGGTAGGTAGTAGAAAGTGTTAAATCTCTAAAAGTGACATGTTCTGCACCTCTCAATTCTACAAGGGTGGGGCTATATTGAGAAGTGGTTAAATTCACCAGACTTGCATCCCCATTTTCCGAAACAAAAACTATAGAATCACCTTCATCTAAAGAACCAACTATTGGTCTCATTAGCATGGTTTCATTGTAAACCCCATCCCTAACATTAAATCGCACCCAACTGGAAATTCCTCTTTGTCTTAAAGCGGTATTTGCCTCAGTAAAAGAATTAAAACTTGGATTTAGACCTCCAATAGTATAATCTCCCGAAAGGGCGGAAACAATACCCTCTTCAAACAAAGTATCGTTGGAAGTTAAAGCATCCACATTGCCATTAGGTAAGGAACTGTAAATTCTTAAAGAGTAGGTGCTATCTTCAATAAAATTAAAGCTCCCAATATTTACAGAATCTAAGCTTTCGCCTGATGGTATATTACCAATAAAGGAATAAACAGCTTGCAACTGACCATTTACCTCCCAGTTAAGATTTAATGTTTTTAAAGTATCGGCCCCATTGTTCAGCAACTGGATATACACATTTTGGTTTCCTGGGAGAAAAGGTTTTAAGGGACCTTGAAGAGAAAGGATTCCTGCATCGTCACCTACTGGAGTAAATTCATCCGCACCAATATCTGGGTTTGTTGCATCTCTTACATCTCCATCAATATCTTGGGAAATATAGCTAAGAAGAAAAGCCTTTTTGTTTAGGCTAGTGGCATTGACATGTAAATTGGTATCATTTTCAAAAAGCGCATCTGCAAAAATGGAATTCCCATCATGTGCGCTTGTATTTTGCCAATCAGTAAATGTTGCGGCATTCGTGCCTCCCCAGCTACCTATGTTCGCTCCAGTATTAAATAAACTGTTGTAATTAAATACGGTGCTTGTACTGGAATGGTCTACTTTAATGGCATAACCACCTCCAGTATTTTGAAATATATTATTCAATACTTCCAGTCCATTACTTCCATTAAAGAAAGAGTAATCTTCATTAAAAGCAGCAGCACTTGTATTGGAATTTGTACTTAATATGGAGTTATGAACCACTTTAGTATAGTTGGCTCTATATAGCTCAATTCCATAGCCATTGGAACTTGAACCACCTACAGAAATGAAATTATTGGAAATTACAAAAGGGTCCGTATTGGAACCTTCAATTTGGTAGGTATAAATACCATCTTCAGAAGAAGGAGCCCAAATTTTATTACCACTAATTTTTCCCATTTTAGTGTCATACAAATAAATTCCTTGAAAACTAGGTGTAGCGGTGCTTTTAGGAATAATAGTGTTTTTATCAATGAAAATACTGTCATGATCGTTTATATTGATTCCTGATCTATAAGGGTCAATAATTGACGAATTGCTAATCCAAATATTATAAGCACGTCCCACTCGAGAAACCAAATAAATACTATAATACCCATTGCGTAGAGTAGAAGCATTTATAGTAATATCATGCATTTCTGGCGAGTTGTTATTGCTGTTGTAGGCGTAAAACACACTCGTTGATGAGCTGGTAGTTGGGCCAGCAATCAAATCACAATTTTCAAAATGAACATGAGCTGCTCCGGAATCCAGTTGTATTACTCTACTGTAGGAATTAAAACTATTATTTCTAATGGTTAAATGACTAAAGCCAATTCCTTTGGTTCCGTTTAAACGAATTACATAATTTTCGTCTGTATTAGTATAAGAAGCGGTCAATTGTACTGCCGAGCTATCTAAAGTTTCGGATTGAAAATTTACCGTGTCATTTTCATTCACTTTTGGGAAATTGGTAAATGTTAGTCTTTCGTTATAATTCCCTGATCGTACATTAAAGGTTACATGGTTTTTAATTCCACCTAAATTTAATACCGAAGTAGCAGCAGTAAAATCTGTAAAATCTGGATTTAGTCCACCAATTGTATAAGCTCCATCCAGTGCAGGTGTAATTGCCCCTTTTACCAAAGTATCATTTAATGCAATGGCATCTAAGCCGCCGTTAGGATTTGAGGAATAAGCCGAAACTTTATGAAGATCAGTTTCAGTAAAGTTTAAATTGCCTAATAAAACAGAAACCGTATCCCCACTATTTAAAGAACCATTAAAATTAACTGGGGCTTGAGCCACACCGTTAAGACTCCAATTTAGGGTAGCAGAAGTAATTGTTTGGCCTCCAAAATTTCTCAGAATTGCCTTTACGGGCAAACTTCCTGCAGCAAATGGAATTTGAGGCAAGCTTATATCGTAAACTCCTGCATCTAAAGACGTTGGCGTAAATTCATCTGCACCAATATCTGGGTTTGTAGCATCTCTGGACTCGTTTTCAATATCTACCAGAAAGCCTGAAATAGGCATCCCGCTATTGTTCAGAGCAATTTGAGCACTTTGATAGGAAGTATCATTTAGAAAAAATGGAGCCTCACTTAAAGAGTTGGAATCTTGGTTTGACATTGTATGAAGTGCTGCTAAATCCGCAACATCACCTTGCCAATAACCTAAAATTCCTGATTCTTTATAGAAGTTATTGTGATCCGATTCTGAAACTGTATTGTTGTTATTAATATAGAAGGCTTCTCCACCTTTTACTGCAATGTTATTATTATAAATACGCACATTATTTCCGCTAGATACTCTTAAACCAATATTCTGGTCATCAGAACTAACACTATTTACAGAATTGTAAAATATATCCAAATAAGGTGAGGAAATAATATCAATCCCTTCAGCTGAAAAACTGTTTCCAGAAATATGAACAAAATTATTGGCTACAATATTTCTATTGTTTGCAGCACCATCACAATAATCAAGGTTAATTCCTTGACCGCGTACATTGGATATTTTATTTTTTTGAACCGAAACGGTACTATCGCAATATCTTAGTTCTATAGCAATAAAGCTATTGTTGGAATTGGTATGGATTGAATTGGAATTAACGGTAACATAATTTGCTCCATTAATATAAACACCATCATAAGCTTGGTTTAAAAACACATTTCCAGATACGTTAAGGTAATCCGCATTAGAGCCATTTGAATAAAACCCTCCAGAACCATTAAAAAAGAAGCTATTGCTAATTCTTATATAATCACTATTGCTGGAAGTTTCAACCTCCACTAAATTATAGTTGAAGGGAGTGGTTACGGCATTGTTAAGAATGGCACAATTCCAAAAAGAAATATATTCAGATTCATTTGCTATAAAAACAACACGATCGTAACTATTATTTGTGGCCTCAATAGTTAAATCAGAAAATGAAATATAATTTGCACCATCAAATTCTAGGGTATAATTAGCATTAAAATTGGAAAGTCCGTAAGTAAGCTTTACAGCGGATGAATCTCCAGCCACCCCTTTAAATCGAATGTGTTTATCTGCACCAACCCCAGGAATTTCAGGGAAACTAATTTGCTCCGTATAAGTGCCCGAAGCAACTTGGAATATTACCGAATCGCAAACTCCTTTTGTAGAAAGATCATTTAGGGCTGCTGTAAAGCTACCATAATCTGCACCTCCACCACCAATGGAATAGGTACCTCCTAAACCAACGGTTGAAGCCAAATCTAATGTATCATCCGAAAGAAAAGCGTCTGCTGCATTATTGGGTAAATAGCTAAATATGGAAATATTGTAAGAGGTTCCAGAAACAAAAGTGAAGTTCCCCAATGTAACCTCAGCGAATCTAGAACCAGATCCATTTATGGTATCTAAGGTGCCAACATATTTAAAAGGTGTTTGAAGAGCCCCGTTTACGGACCATCCCACCATAACACTATCTATTTGGTTATTCCCTAAATTTCCTACCGTGGCCTTTACAGAATTAAGACCAGCACAAACTATTTCACTCAGATTTGAAGCCGTAACAGAAGCGTTATTCGCCAGATTAGGAATAAACTGCATTTGAATTTGTGGTTTACGGCTAGAAGTAGACGAAACATTATTTGAACATTGGTTGGCTCCATCACTCCTAGTATAACCCACATTATTACCATCCGTATAATATCTCACCCTTCCTGTAGAAGTGTAATTTGGTACACGGTCGAAACAAATGTCTAAAGCAATATTATCAGTACCATTCCAATTAAAATTGGAATCCAAGGACAACATATCAAAACCTCCAGGGGTTGGAGCAAAAGATGGATTACTATATATGGTATAAAAAGGACCTACAATATTAGAGGAGGCATCTGAAGCAGAAGTGTGCCTGATGGCTATTTTAAAATTTGGAAGATTGTAGGAAGGACCGCTTTCGACATAAAAACCCAAAGAGCTCAGATTTCCCGAATGTACACCGGCAGCATTTAATTCTGCAGCGGTATAAACTATTTGCATGTGCATGCTCCTATAATAAATATTGATGGGAGCAGCTTCGGTGGTACCGGTTACATTGGTACCCGAACCTAATTGGATGGTTTGTCCATTTGTTGCAAAAACAACAAAAAGCAAAATAAAAGCAGAAAGCCTTTGTAAGATAGTAGTGCGAATCATATAATTGATTTTTAACTTTTCTAGCGGCTTCTGTCCTTCCAATTCAGAATCGCGCTAATTTAATTCAAGTCAAAAATCAACTATAGAAAATGGGGGGCTTAGTCCAATTGAGTAATTGGACAATTTGGCTGAGTAGTTTGCATTTGGTTTTGGTACCTCCCCCCCTTCGAGTACCTCAGGGGGCGGGGTGTGTCTTAGGGGCCAAGGTGCGTCTCATGAGTCAGAAAATTTCTCAGGAAACCAGCGAAATGCCTCGGGAGCCGGTAAATTTCACAGGAAACCAGCGTAGAACCACAGGAGTCAACGTGTACCTCATGGGGCGGGTTGGTTCATTTGATGTTACTTCTGATATTCGTAAGGCTTTTGCGTTTTGAGTAGCCTTAATTTTTTAATAGATTCTTTTAGCTGGCTGCTTCTGCTTAATTTGTTTGCTTTGGTTTATTCCTTAATTACTTTATAAGTGAAGTTGTTCAATTTTAAAAAGTAAAGTCCTTTTGGTTCTGAACTAATATCTAGAGAAAAGCTATTTGTGTTTAGTAGTGTGTTTTCTCGAATTACTTTTCCATCGATTGTAAGTAAGGAATATTTTAGATCTTCAATATTTCCTCCTAGGTCTATTTGGATAGTGTTGTGGGTTGGGTTCGGATAAACGGAAACTGTTTTTTGATTTAATTCAATAATTCCAACATTTGAAATATCAATCGTATCACAAGCTGAAGTATCTACACAATTTCCCATTGTAATTTCCACCGCATAATTTCCGCTAATTGAGGCGGTAAAAGATTGATTAGTTTCTCCTGGTATAACTTGGAAACTCGCATCACAATCCAACCATTGATAACTTGCACCTGCTTGGTTTGACATTAGCATGGGTGAGGTTTTTGTAAGGGTAATATCAATAGCGGGATCAATAGTTAAGTCTGTGTTGATAATAGAATCACATCCATTAGAAGATCCTGCGAACAAGGTATCCGAATAATTTCCAGTGCTTGAATAAGTGTTGCTCCCAACCGTAATTGAAAACCCAGCACATTCGTTTAGAGTTTGGTTATTTACAACAGCCCCTTGACTTAAAGCAGCACCCGTTACCCAATTGGAAGCGGCCCCATTTAGAGAGAAATTCATTAAAGCACCATTAGCTCCAGCAACCTCTTCTACCGCTGTTGTAACGGTTGAGTTTGTACCTCCAGCAATTCCATGGTTTAATTTATAATAAGCCATCAAACCAGCAGGGATGATGCAAAACTCGCTGTTCATGTTTGCGCTTATTTCTTGGGCGGTTCTTGCAACATCCCAAATTCTATATTCATCGATTACCCCATTAAATGGAATGGAACCTCCAGATACCCTTTGGCCAATTCTTAAATTAACATTTCCGGGAGGGGTGTCAACCGATGAGAGTGAACCTGTTCCAACCTGAACTCCATCAACATATAAATAGCCAGTTGCATTATCTAAAACAAAAGCAACATGTACCCACTGACCAACAGAAACCGCATTTGATGTAGATGTAATATTCGCATTCGTTCCTCCTGAAATAAATCCAATGGCCAAATTCGCATTAACAAAAAAAGTGTTCCGAGAACCAACTGCATTCAAACCATAATCTGAAATGGACAAATTTGAAGTAGGGGTTGTATTAAGATATATCCAAGCTTCAAAAGTTCTATTGGCAGTACCCGTTACGCCAGCGTAAGTTGTTTGAACAAAATCCGCAGTTCCTGATGGGTCGAAATTCAGGCCGTTTTGTGCGTTTGTTGAATGGGAACCGAAGGCTATTAAAAAGCCTAGTAATGAGATTTTGGTTTTTAGCATGGTTGGTATTTTTTTATTCTAGGAATTACCTGATTCGACCAAAACTAAACAATTTTTGACAAGGATTGGAATGCAAAAAGGTCAAAAAGATCTAATAGCACGAACTTTAATCAAATAAGTAGGATAGGTTCTTATTCCTACACTTCGTTCACCAGACATTAAAAAGGAATACGAACCATACCAAATTGCCCCACTACTAGCAACACTGGTAGCGTCAGTTGAAGACCAGTAAGGTATGGAAATATTTAATCCCTTCGTGTTTGCCAATCCATCATTTTCTAGGCAAATGCTGATTTTAGGCGCTTGTTTGGATAAGGCACTCAATTCCCAATAAGATGGTAGATACCAATCCGAAAAACCTCCTCCATTATAGGAGTCACATAGATTTGCTGCATCTGTTGAAATAGATCCCGCATTAATAATGTTAATCGTATTGGTTGCTCCATCGGTGGAATTTGTAGAACTTGATAGATCCATGTTTATTAAGCCCCAAGATGTTCCTGCTCCATTATTTAAATCATCAAGACTTGCAATCAAGCCATGATTTCCGTTTGAATCAACATAAAAGACAATACCACCACCATATAACTCTCCAACAAAATGTTCCTTCGAAGCTGGTAATTTAACTTTTCCTCCATTGCTTAAAAATAGGGTGTCATTGGAAATAGTCAATTGTTGTGAATCTGTATTGGTACCTGCATAAACTGGCGGAAGTTTTACAAAACCTCCATTGCTTAAAAAAACGGTATCGGTTGAAATACTTAAGAATTGCAATTCATTTGAAACTGAACCATCAATTTCACTCGATAGTTTAGTATTCCAATAAGCTGTATCACTTAAAGTTATACCGCTTGCTATGGAAGAATTGAATACTGGATCTAATTCTTCAACAGGATCGGTGAGTTTTTTAGCTGAAGCGGCATGTAGGGCATAGGGAACACTTAAAAGTTGAGTAGTGCCCGAAATACTGTAATTGACACCTCCCAAAGGGTCGATTTCTGTTCGAATAAAATAGGGGCCATCAGACCAATCTATAAGTGTAAAATCTCCCAATCCTAGGTTCCCGTTTCCTACTTCAATACTGAACAATCCATTCGTATTCGTTAAAGGATTATGTTGCTCTTGAAAAACCAATAAGCCTCCTGGCGAGGTTTGAAGAATTGAAATTTGAACTCCAACCAATTTGTTTGTAATAAGGTTATTGTCAGAATTTCTCACAACCGCCTGGTAAGTGAATTTCTGTGGAGATTGAGCGACTGTATTCCAAAAGAAACAGAGGAATAAAAGAGATAAGCCAAACCTTATGTTATTGTTCATTATTTGAAAATCCAAAGTTTTAATGTTTGGTTAGTTTGAAGGATTGAATAAGTTCTTCTCCTTTAGTAACACAAAGGGAGTAACTGGATTTTGGAAATGCAGTCATTGGAATCTGACTTATTTCACTTTGCACTTGGTTTTCTAATAAAAGCTTTCCTTTTAAATCAAAAAGTTTGTATGAGTATTCATTAAGGGTATCGTTTTCAATTTTCAGATTCAGAAAATCTCTTGTAGGATTTGGGTAAATCGATATATTCTTTTGAGTTTCTTCAAGAATTGAAATTAAATAGGTTTGCTGAACCCCTTGCTCAACAGACCCTGAAGAGTTGGCGTTTGAAGTATAAACAACTTGACCAATTGAAAAACTAAAATTGCCATTCGAGCTTGCAAAATCTTTTCCAGCTGTTAAGGTAGTCTCTTGAGCAAATAAACAATAAGGCTCTAGAATACAAATTGAAAACAACAGAATAGCTTTTATATATTGCATTGAACAACAAGTTAGTAGTGCTAATTTAGCATAAATTTTTAGACCTTTTTAAGCTTATCAGTTTTGATGACAAAAAGTTAATCAAAATCATGCGTTTATTTTTTCTAATAAACTAACCGCCTTTAAAATATTAAAACAAAAGATTCGGTTTGAAAAAGTTGAGGATATCCAAAAGCCCTCCACAAAAAGAGATCTAATCCAATTTCGCCAAAATAAAAAATAGCTCAAAAAAGAATACAAAGAAAAGTAGGACTTTCAGGATTATTGTGCATGATCCAAGATAGGGAAAGGGATCCTACGCCCTAGCGGCTGAACTACAATTACACCAATAAAAGTAAAAATGGCTTTGAAAACTTCCTTCATAGCCGCATTAGGCCTTCAAGTTTATAATAATCCTCGTCCAAAAACACTTTAAGATATACTACCGATTGTTTTAAACCATTACCCCCAACTCTCCTTTATTTCCATTCTTTTCACAGTTCCTAATAATCCGAACAATGGTCTTTGAACAACAAGTTGGTTGTACCAAAGAGAAAAGTCTATGGAAGAATCAATTTTTCCAGCCGTTCAGGTAAAGGAAAAACCATTTCCAGGATTGATAAACTCAAGGGAAGGGCTGTAATGAACTAGCTCCGGATCCAAACTTATAGTAAACTGAACTTTCTCCTGCCAAGGATAGTTTTGAACCATTTCAAGCACTTGTTTTTTACTTAATACTTTTTCAGGTTTTCAATTTCCTCCTTATCTGGATGGCAAATAGTGTATTTGAAGGCACTCATTGGTAGTTTGGTTGGTTCATTCAATAAAAATTGAAAAAGTGCTTGACATGATTGACTGGTGAACTTATTAAAAAAAATCAACCTGTTACAAAGCTTGAATATCATTATTTCCTTTGGAGCTAATTATTTGATTTCCAGATTTTTAATACCCAATTGGATTAATGAAACCAACTCAATATGCTGACTTAAAAGAAATTAAAAATATGGAATGAGATTTACTAGATTATTTTCAATGATCCATAAGAAGCGACCTCAATCCAAGCATAAAAGCAACCCGTATGCTACGCATCCGGTTTTTTAATAAACCTTCACTTCTAAGACTGAAGTCTAGGCGTTTCGGTTTATTAAAAAACCCGACTCCTATTCAGGAGTCGGGTTGCTTTCTTTTGTGAGACATACTGGATTCGAACCAGTGACCCCTACCCTGTCAAGGTAATGCTCTGAACCAACTGAGCTAATGTCCCTTTTTTTATTTTTGGAGCGGCAAATCTAATGGAAATGCGGGAATGTGTAGGGGGAATTCCAAATTAATAAAAGGTCAGAAAAGGAAAATGGCTAGAAGAGTTTCCAAATTTTCATTTTGAATTCAACTAGCCATTCATTACACCAATATCACTGCGCAAATATTCGCTTTTAAGATAGCTTGGGCTGTAGACTTAGTTGAATAAAACTGTAAAATAGGTTCTTTTATTCCTCCTTTCCTTTTGATTCACCCAGCATGGAACTTGCAATTTGTGAAAGCCCTAAACTTATCTTTTCCATCTGGTCCAAAACCATTGCCATTTTATCACCACCTAATCCTCTCATTCTTTGACCTTTTTGGTAAGATTCAATAATCGCCCTTAACCTATCCTTTTCCAAATCATCAAGTTTTCCATAAAGCTCCCTGAATTTTAAGAAATTATACTCCGCTCCTTGACTTAGGGTTTGGGATTCGTTTTCGTAATGGGATAGAATTAGTGTTTCTAGCTCTTTTTCATTCATTACTGAACTCAGTTTTTCTACTATCTTGTTCATATTCCTGTAGGAACCTTGAAGCTTAAATGTAGGTTCCGTTCTGAATTCATCTGCTTGTCCGGCCGATAGAATATATTCCTTATTTACTTTTAAAATTATATCCCGGACTTGAATCACTTTTGCTAGTACCGACAAATAATCTTTTATTTCTTCAGGGCTATGACTGTCCTCAAAATTTAGTTTGTCCTTGGTTTCATTTTGGGCTTCTGCAATTAAGGTATAAACATCATTTTGGCTTTTATTTTTTAATTTTTGAAGAAGACCATTTGAGCTCAAGGAGTTTTCAATATAACTCAATTCAAAGGCTTGGTCTTTTCCTCCAATAATATCTCCTAAATTGTAAATATCGGCTCTATTGGCAAGCATATCAGGTATTTGAAACTTATCTCCACTTTCGGTGTAGGGGTTCCCCGCCATAATTACAGCTACCTTTTTCCCCCTAAAATCATAAGTCTTACTTCTTCCTTTATAAACCCCTTCAATTTTCCTTTGAGCATCACACAATGAAATAAACTTTTGTAAAAACTCCGGCGAACAATGCTGGATATCATCCAAATAGATCATCACATTATCACCCATTTCAAAGGCCAAATTCAATTTTTCTAATTCCTCTCTCGATGCCGAATTATTAGCAGAAGAAGGATCTACAGAATGAACTTGATGTCCGATTGCTGGTCCATTTATTTTCATAAATATTAGTCCCAACCTACTGGCTACATATTCCATCAATGTAGTTTTTCCGTAACCTGGAGGAGAAATAAGAAGAAGCATACCCATTAAATCCGTTCTCTTGGAATCTCCCGCAGCTCCGATTTGCTTCGCTAGATTATCCCCAATTAAGGGTAGGTAAACCTCATCTATTAATTTGTTTCTTACAAAAGAGCTTAAAATTCGAGGTTTAAATTCCTGAAGCCTCATTTCGTTTTTCGACTTCTCTAACAACTCCTTTTTTAACTGAGTGTATTGTAAATACCTTTTTACCGAATTTTGGGAAAAGTCATTTAATTTTCTCTGAAAAGCATTGTATTGCAAAGAATATAAACCATCCCCTAGCAAGTCATGATCCCCAAAAAACCCATCAATTTTTACCTGAGTGCTTATTTTATGATCTGTTAAATGGGTATTGTCTTTATTAATTAAAAGGATGGCTGTTTCGGCAATAAGATCCTCATTAATCTCAGCCTTTTCTTGGGTTAAAAGGAAATTTTCCAACCAATTACAAGCTACTTCATATTGCTTTAAGGCTTGATTATCGTAAGCCTGAATGGACTCCTCAAATCGTTTTTGATTTTTGGATTTTTTAAAATACAATTGGATTTGATCTGCTAGTTGCCATGCCTCTTGGCTATAAACAAAACCTTTGTTTTGAATCAGTAAATAATATAAAAATTCCGCTGCTTCCTTGGCTAGATATTCTTCTTCACCAAGTTCAATTTCAGACTTTGATATTTGCACATAAAGATCCTCCAAACATTGTTCAGAAACCTGAATAGAATCAAATGCCTCCGCAATGGAGCGCAATGCTTTAAATTCTGTGAGCCATTCTTTTTTGGAATCGTTTGGCAATAATTTCTCCCACCATAAAAAAGCCAAAACACGAGCTTTTGCATTGTATCTTAATAGACCAATGGTGCTATAGAAATGTATTAATTGAGCAAGTATTAAACTTGCATCATGGTCGTGCACACCTTTTACATAGCCTTCATCAAAACGACCTGCCATTTTACTTTGCACAAAAGCCAACAGTTCACTTTTACTTAATGTTAGAATCCGATCAATTCCATCCTTCGATCCGGTCTGGTTAAAAAGAGAGGTGAAAATTTGGTAGGCTAAAAACTCCGCTCTATAAACTTCTTTATTTTCCGAAACTAAATTTTGATTCCACACAGATTTGGTTTCTAGGAAGTTTTTTTCTTCCACCTTTTCGAAAAAATTTGTACCCGTTAAATGATAAAACATATCCTCGTTTCTTAAGACCATTGTAAGGTCCAAGGATTGCGTATTTACATTAAAATGATGCTTACCAAATTTAATAATATCAGATCCGGCAACAAATAATTCCTTTTTATCTTTTAATTGTCTTACCGCATCTTCGTAGGCAAATTTCAATTTACTAAGCACATCATCGGCCTTAACCGAATCCCCTAAATCCAATAGTTGCTTGGAAAGATCCCTCACTTTGGAAACCATAATATCCGAGGCGTAATAGGCATTAATTTCGGTCTGTTCTTTAAAGGACATTAGCCTTTTTGCAATACCCGAAACAATTCTTTCTGCCGATTGCTGAAGGCTTAAAGTTCTTTTATTTCTAGATTCTAAGAGGGCAAGTTTTTTACTTTCAAAAGCATTATACACCTCTTCCCTTTTTTGGGTGGTCTTTTCTAAAAACTGATCAAATTCAACAAACTTGGCTTCCAGCTCTTCTACCTGAACCATTAGTTTATTGAGGTATTCATCACATTTTTCTGGGCTTTCAGAAATATCCAAATAATTGGTTAAACCTTGATTAATCAATTTCATTTGGGAGGCAAATTCAGCTTCTCCCTCTTTTCCTAAAAGCTCTTTTCTTTTTTTCTTTAGTCCGGAGTTAATCTGATTAAATTGAGCATAAATCCCAGAAATGGATTCAATTATTTTGGTACTATGGGTGGCATCTTCAATTTTAAGATTACTTACAATTTCAATTAGCAATTCCAATTCACCAGAAACTTTTAAAACCTCCTTTTCCAACTTTTTAGCCTCCATCACCTTAGCGACGGTTTCCACCTTTCCATTAAGTCCTTTTACCTTTTCACGGTAAGGATCCAAAGCTTCTTTTCTAAGTAAAAACCGGACACATTGCTGAGACACAAGAGCGGATATATCGCTAAGTTTAATTTCCAAATCATCGATCCATTCCAAATCGATGTATCGCAAATCTTTAAGGGAAAGAACCTCACCTTTTGCAATTCGCAGCAATGATAAACGCTCTATAAACTCGTTAATATTTCGGGCATCGCCTCTTTGAGCTTTAGACATTGCCTCGATCGCCTTTTCCTCAACCTCAGCCGATCGTTCTTGGGTATTCTTCCGTATCCGAATTACCTTTTCGTATTCCTCTATCGCTGAAGAAGCGGATGCTTTAATCTGAACCAGAGGCTCTTCCACAAACATTGCCTCTTTATGTGATAACCAATGATAGGAATCCAAAACATCAGTAGACTTTTTTACCAAATCCACATACAAATTGGCATAAGAATCTTCCTTGGAAATAAGTTTCTGAATCTCACTTATTTCGGCCATAGCTCTCACCACATCTTTATTTCCCACTTTGAAAAGAAAGGACTTATTTTCTTTTACAATGCTTTTATTTGGAGAATGAAAGGGTGTTTGCCAAATTTGAATTAAATGATGCTTTTTTTGCTCCTCCTCGGCTTTAAAATATATTAAATCGCCATCGTCAAAAATGGAATAGCCATTACAAATAATGGGAGTCAAAACTTCTTGTTCAATTAAATTATAGGAAAGCAAGGCATAAGTCCCCGTATTTTTTTGGTAAAAAACATATAGAAAATCTTCACCATTTGGCGAAGGAATTCGTTTTTCAAAAACAGTATCTTCCAACTGATTATCAAACAATTTGAACTCCCCTGTTTGAATATAATATCCTTTTGCAAAAATTATCCCTTGATCATCTGGCAATAAAACACAAGAATTTTCTAGGGCATCAATTCGCAGGGCTTCTTGGATTTTTTCATTGTATAGGATATATCGAAACTTTTCTTCTTGGTAGGGTTTAATTTTTAAAATAATGAGGTTCCCAACCAAAGCATAATGAATTTCGGCATCATCCAAAGTTTGGTCTTTATCCGAAACGGGCTCACTATAAATCCCTTTCCCACTATCGGTATTATCCTCCACTTTTATGGTTAGATCTCCGTTAATAGTTTCTACAAATAAACGATCGTCAATGGAAATATGAGGATGAATCCCAGAACGGTGCATATCTCTTACACTGCGCTTCCAATTAAACTCATGTTGTTCTGGGAACACAAATTCATGGTCGCTGCGATTGTCAACATATTTTAACTCATTCCCAACTTTGGTCCATTTAAATGTTTTGATATCATCGATAGTTTTACCTACCTGAAACACCATAAAAAGAAAGGGGCCGATTTCCGCAAATTTTATGAACTGAGTTCCTTTGTAGAACTTATAAAGATTAGCGAAATCCACTTTAAAAGATTCATCGAGAAGAAAAGAACATTCTTCCTTTTGAAATAAATGTTTTTCCGAATTGTAACTGTAACAACTAAAAACATCCTCCACCAAGGTTTCCGTTTTCAAACCCATAAAAACATTGTATCCGAACAAAAAGTGACGCTCATTTACGGCAACAATATCGCGTGATAAACAATTGTTTTGGGTACTTACCCTATCGGTTCCAACCAATTTGGTTTCAATAGTTCCAAACACCTCTCTTCTTGCCTCATTAAGGCTCCCCAACCTTTTACGAAGCTCTTCATTTTGCTTGGCCAATCGATCGCGAATGATTTCATAGGTCCCAGCTTCTAATTGAGTTTCTTGAGATTTATTTGGACTATTATTTTCCGACATGAAATGAAATTGGACTTTTGAATTAAAATGAAAACCTTCACCCTGAGAAACTCGAAGGGTAAAGGTCTATAATTGTGATTTTTAGCTTAACAAGCCAAGGTCAGATGCCGACTGAGATCCTAAACCAGAAGATTTAGCTAGGTCCAGCATTTGTTGAAGCATGCTTTTCTTCTCATCGCTATCCGTTTGAGCCATCAGTTTGGCTATTAGCGCTGTTACAGAGATATTCTTTACATCTTCAGTTTTCAAATTGGATTCTCTAAAAATAGATCCAATTTGCTCTAGCATAGTTCTGCCTTGAGGGTCTTCTAAAAGTTGGTTTTTTACAGAAGTAACCACATCGCTGTTGTTTACCATTCTATCAATGGTTTTTCCTTGAGTGATGGCTCCAATAATCTTATCAAAGAATACAGTTTCACCACCAACGATATCAATTTTTGCAGATTTTAAAGCGTGAGAAATAACTTCAGCTTGGGCTGCAGCAATATCTTTTTGAATGGATATTTGAGCCAATTCTACTGCTTTTTCTTTATCCAATCTCAGCTTAAATTCTTCATGGTCTTTACCTACACCATCAAGACGTTTCATGGCTTCTGCTTTCTTGTTTATTCCCTCTGCTTCAGCCATTAATTTCTCCAATTTCACAGCAGCTTCTGCTAATCCTTTTTCCTTTTCGGCATCGGCTTTTTTCAAGATTACATCGGCTTCAGCTAAACCTTTTGCTTTATCCACATCAGCAGCGGCATTTCCAATTTTAAGATCTGCCTCAGATTGTGCATTTGACTTAGCTTCAATTCCTTTTGCTTCAGCAATTGCTTGAGATTCAAGAACATTAGCTTCAGCTTCTCCTTGTTTTTCTCTTGCTTGTGCTTTGGCTTCCATTACTTGGGCTTCAGCCATTCCTGTTGCAGCGAACCTTGAAGCTTCTGCTTCTGCCATCACTTTTACAGCTTCGGCTTTTTGAGTAGAAGATTGTTGTTCTGCATCCGCATCAATAATCATTTTTTTAGCATTGTACTCTGCTGCTTGTTTGGCCGCTTCCGCTCTTTTAATTTCAGCTACAAGGGCTGTTTCTGCATCTTCCTCCGCTTTAGTTATAGATACTTTCTTTTCCCTTTCGGCTGATGCAAATGCTCTCGTATCCTTTATTTTTTCTTCTTCATCTACTACGGTTTTTTCAATAACAACCCTTTCGCGAATTACTTCTTGAATATTTTTCTTTTGCTCTTCAATGGATTTCTCCTTTTCAATATTAGCAAGAGTTACAATTCTTTCCTTTTCATTTACTTCCAAGAGCCTGTCCTTCTCTACTCTTTCGGATTCTACGGCCTCCGTTCTTTCCTTGTTTTTGGCAGCAACAACAATTTGTCTGAGCTTATTTTCCTCGGCAACAGAAACTTCTTCTTCGGTGGCTATTCTCGCCCTTTCAGATTTTAGTCTTTCTTCCTGCGCAACCTTTTCAGTCTCCGCTTCTTCACGAGATTTAATGGTGGCTATTTCTCTCTTTTGTTTTTCTTCGGTTTCTGCCAATTGCTTTTCCAAAACAAGAATTGCTTCTTTGGCTTCTACATCCTGCTGCTTTACAGTTTTTTCTTTATCTCTTTGGATAAGATTGGCCTTTACAGCCTCTCTTGCGGTAATTTCCGTTATTTTCTTAATACCCTCTGCATCCAAAATATTGTTAGGATCCAAAGAATCTAACCTTGTTTGCTCCAGGTAATCTATGGCAGCATCATCTAGCACATAACCGTTAAGGTCGGTACCAATAATATTGATAATTTCTTTTCTGAATTCATCCCTTTTATTATAGAGATCTACGAATTCGAACTTCTTTCCTACCGTTTTTAGGGCCTCGGAGAATTTCGCATCGAATAGTAGACTTAAGGCCTCAATGGAAGAAGCTCTGCTGCATCCCACAGATTGGGCTACTTTTTTAACGTCATCCACCATCTCATTTACCCGTACAAAAAAGGCAACTTTTATATCTGCTCGCATATTATCCTTACAGACAAGTCCATCTTTTCCTATTCTTTCAATTTGAATGGTTTTTAGGGAGATGTCCATTATTTCCAGCTTGTGTAGCACTGGGATAATCATCATACTGTTAAAAGATACTTTTACACCACCATATCCTGTTTTTACAAGCGCCTGACCTTGAGAGGCTTTATTGTAAAATCGTGAAATAAAGGCAAATATGCCGATTAGGAGAATTACCAAACCGACAGTGGCTGTAATCCAAATGTTTCCAAATATTGAATCCATGTATTTTATTAGGTTTTAATTGGTTAGTATTAGGTTATTTGCAAATGGGGCTCTACGATAAACGTTGACCCATCAAGGGGTTTAATGAACATTACTTCACTTCCCTTCGAAACTTCTACTCCTTCTTCCGTAAGGATATAAAAGCTTAAAAAAGTTCCATTGTAATTTATTTCCGCTTGCCCTTTACTACTATGAGTTGCAGATAAAATCACTTTTCCAGTTCTTCCCAGAACATCTTTTTCTTTTGTTTCTTCGTTAAGTTTATCAAACACTTTTACCAAAGGCCAAGTAAAAAATTTGGCAAGAAAAAGACAAGCAATTAAACTAGGAACAAAGGTGAGAAGACCGGGCAAGAAGCTTGTGAAGCCTAGGCTATGATTGAGTACCATTGTCAAAATCCACAAAGGGATTGTCAAAAAACTCAACCAAATCATTAGGGGAACCCTGCCTAGGTTAAAAAAGACCAAAGCCTTGTTCAACCAAGAGATTCCAACTTCGGAACTCCCTTCCACATCGGCATCCATGTCAACATCAGTGTCAACCTCAATGTCGATGTCTAGGAAATCTGTACCAACGAGGCCTAGAATTACTATTATCCAATACAGAAATATGAACAATAGTAAACCTGAGGAAATGGCGTTGGCACCACTAAATACAAGATTTAAATAGTCGCCCATGATTAGGACTCTGAAGAAGAATCTTCATCTTTAGATAAACCCATTTTTTTCTTCAATTCGGCCAATTTATCAGATGCTTTTGAATCTGCAGCACCTTCAAGAGCTTTGTCGATTTCATCATCAACACTCTTACTTTCGTTGGCGATCTCACCATAACTTTCAGCAATAGCTTCTTGTTGGGCCACTTTTTCCTTCATCTTTTCAAGCATGGAAACCGTACCACTGGAATCAATTTGAGCCATTTGCTTATTGATGTTTTTTGTGGCTGCACTAACCTTCACTCTTGCCTTTAGTGTTTTTAGCTCATTTTCATATTTACTAATCTGGCTGCGTAAGGTTTTAATATTCGAATCCATCTTAGCGATGCTATCATCGAACTTTACTTTTTCGGCTTTACTTCGGTTTAAGTGTTCAAGGTTTTCATCCTTTTTAAGAAGTGCCTCACCGGCCAGACGATCGGCATCCGCAACGTTGATATCCCCTTTTTGCGCTTGCTGCAACAACAACATAGCTTTTTGCTCGTAGTCGTTTGCTTTGTCGCCAAAGGTTTGGATGTCATTTCTAGCTCTAATGGAAAGCGCTTTGATTTCAGCCAATGCTTGAAGTGCTTTGTCAAGATCTTTCTTTAGATCTCTAATTCCTTGCTCTGTAAGTTTGATTGGGTCTTCTAATTTGTCAATTGCAGAATGTGCTTCTGCCTTACCCATTGTAAAAAGTCTTTTAAAAATATTCATAATAAGTTGATATTTAATGTTTTGAAAATTTGATTAATTCATCTGAATATTCGCTCAACAAGAGGCTAAGCGAATTAATGGAACCTTCTAACTCATTCAAATCGAGGTTCTCTAATTGTAAGGTATCTCTAAAAATCACCTTATTCCCTCCATCGTCTAAGGCAAATGCGCCATGTACGATATCTCTATTTTTCATCAGCAAGTTTTTAAGGACATCTGAACTATCCTGCTTTAGCTCAAAAAGAAATTGCTCCATAATCAAAAGTGGATCTGCACAGGCCAATACTAAATTTTGGATTCCTTCAGATTCGTTTTCGACTACCAGAACACCCTCTTCTTCATTCATATAAAAAATGGAGTAATCTAGTTCAAGCAGGTAGGATTTAACCTTATTAAAGTGGTCTATCATTGTAATATTTGATTTTTTGGTTTGTATATTCTATTCGATAAAACAGGTGCTTTTGTAAAGAATTTCACCCGCTAATTTAGCTATCCAATATAACACTTAATTGGAGGAGGCAAAGGAAGATTTAGAAAGTTAATTTTGTCGTTCATGTTAAAATTTTTAGCTTTACCCTGCTAAAGTACTAAAAAAAATAGAATAGCCAATTATATTAGCTAAAAATATTTTCAATTATGTCATACATCGGAAGTAATATCAGAAAAATACGTGGCGTCAAAAACGTGAACCAAAGCGCATTTGCAGAATTATTTGATTTAAAAAGAGCGAGCGTTGGAGCCTATGAAGAAGGCCGTGCTGAGCCAAAAATCAACACAATTATTGATATTGCTAAATATTTTGGCATTAGTATAGATGATTTGTTAACCAAAGAACTTTCCGTAAACGATCTCTTTAAATTTGACATCTTTAGAGAGGATATTCTAAAAGACAGCAACAATAATCTCACACCCTCGCAACCCATAATTGACTTAGTTCCCATTCCTTTTATCCCTGCCAATCAGGAGAAGGAATATCTTTCAAACAAAAAGAACAAAAACTATTTAGAAGGATGTGAAATTCTTCAAATACCCATAAGCAAAGGCAAAGAATATCAGGCGTTTGAACTCAAAGACTCTAGTATGAGTAGTGAGGGCAGCGTATTGCAAAAAGGGGATATAGTAGTTTTTGAAAAATCGAAAATTAAAACAATTGGGAAAATTGAAATCGGAAAAATTTATGGCTTTGAAACCAAAGACGAATTTATTCTAAGAAGAATTGATTCCAAAAGCAAAACCCAAATCAGCTTAAAACCCGACAACACAAACTTTTACCAGGAAGAATTGGATTGGTCCGAAATTACCACGACTTGGCAAATCCGATCCTTAATTACTAATAATTTTAGCGCGCACCCTACTTTAAACTCACGACTACAAGAGCTAGAAACGAAAATTAAAAAAATTAATTTGGCTTAATGCTAATATTATGGAAGGCAAATTTAATGAGGTATTCGAGCAATTTGAACTTAGTCTAAATGACTATATTCTATCAAGGTCTGAAAAAAGGCAATTAAAGGTAGAAATCAAAGATTTGAAACTGAACCCTAGTGAGGCTCAAGTTTTAAAAAGTGAGTTGAAAAAAATGGCTATTCAGAAAATATCTGGAAATGGGAACCAACTTATTATTGAATGGATGTATGAAGCGAACAAACTTCTTTCCGCTCAGTCTGACCAAAAGAAAACTGACATTCCCAGAGTAATTTTTAGTCCAGGAGAAGAATGTAGAGAGGCCATTATTTCTCAAATAAGATTTGCCAAACAGAAGATCAGGATTTGTGTTTTCACAATTAGCGACAATAGAATTAGTGAAGAGATTATCCAAGCTCATAAATTAGGTAAGAAGGTTCAAATCCTTACCGATAATGAAAAACAGTTTGATATGGGATCCGATATTGAGCAATTTAGACAAGAAGGAATTCCGGTTGTAATTGACCAAACCAAGGCACACATGCACCATAAATTCGCTTTAATAGATTCGGATACGGTGATAACAGGAAGCTATAATTGGACAAGGTCTGCCGCAACATCCAACCATGAAAACATCCTAATTACTAGGGACATAAGTGTTTTTAAAGCTTATGAAAAGGAATTTGAAGGACTCTGGAAGGAGATGTCTTAATCTTTAATTCTGCTCCAACCCATAGTTCTAATCATCCATCTTGGCAATGGTCTAAGCGGGTTTCGTTTTTCCAGATTTAGATACCAGCCTACTTTTTTAAGAATTGGAACCTTTTGCGTTTCTACAAATTCAATAAGGGTTCCATCAGGATCTTCAACATAAGAAAATCTACCCGCAGCTTCGCCCATATCAAAGCTATTGGCAGAGTCCACCGTAAAAGGATGACCTTCAGATTCACATTTTTCTTTTAATACATCCATAGCCACCACATCAAAACACAAATGGATAAAACCAGGGTCTCCCCAGAATCTGTTTTTGAAAATCTTTTTGGGCTTGGAACTTAAGCATTGAACCAACTCCAATTGAACCGGTCCTAACAACTGAGAAAATGCGCCTTGGTAGGCTGTTGATTTTTCAATAATTACTCGGTGATAGTTTTCATTTTTACCCGTCCAAGAATTAAAATCATCAAACTGCCCTTTTTTATTGGAAACTACTTCTGAAAACCCTAATAAATCGCAATAAAACTTAAGGCTCTTTTCCATATCTGAAACACCTATTGCCACACCAAAAACGCCACCAAAAATTCCGTTTGAATTACTAAACCAATCCATGGACTCACGGATTTCTATCTTATTTCCAAATAAATCTTCCAAGAGGAAAAATGAATTTTCCCGAATCTCTGAAAGCACCTTTAGTTTCCTTTCTTTGCAATGAGAATAGGCTTTTTCAATATCAATGCATTTTATTTTCAGACTGTGAATTCCAAAATCTCCGGGATAAATTTCTTCAGTGGGCCAAAGGACTTCTCTCTCAGTAAACTGCCAAATTTCCAAGCCACCGCCACCATTCATATTTAAACAAAGGGCTGCATTTCTCTTTTGAACATTTCCTCCTGTATAATTTAACATTAAGGCCGCTTCGGCTTCTTCTTCAAAAACGGGGGTATCAAAACCAAAATTTTTGCGGTAATAATCCCAAGTCTTTTTCAAATTTGGATTTCCAATTCCCACCTGTTGAATCCCGCTGATATAAAACTTCTTTTCGCCTTTCATTTACTCGCTGCTAATTGATTTATAATGACCTAATCTTAATTTTTCAGCTACAGCGGAAAAGGCATTTAAACTTATTTGAACATCCTCTAAAGTGTGCACTGCCGTGGGAATCAGGCGCAAAATAATAACACCTTTCGGCACCACGGGATAAACCACCATGGAGCAAAAAAGCTTGTAATTCTCTCTTAAGTCTTTTACTAAAGCCATAGCCTCTTCTACTGTTCCGTTAAGGTAAACTGGTGTTACGCAAGAATTGGTGTTTCCTATTTCAAAACCAGCCGCTTTTAGTCCATTTTGAAGGGCATTTACCACCTTCCAGAGCTGCATTCTTAAAGCATCATTATCACGCAATAATCTCAACCTAAAAAGCGCTCCTTCTACAAAAGGCATGGGTAAACTTTTGGCAAAAATCTGAGATCTCATATTGTATTTAAAAAAATCCATGATCTCCTTTTTTCCTGCAATAAAAGCCCCGATTGAAGCCATCGATTTTGCGAAAGTGGCAAAATAAACGTCTATCTCATTTTGTATCCCTTGCTCGGTTCCCGCTCCAGAACCCCTAGGTCCTAAAACACCAAAACCATGAGCATCGTCTACCATTAATCGGAAGTTGAATTGCTTTTTAAAGTCAACAATTTCTTTCAATTTCCCTTGGTCACCTTTCATTCCAAAAACACCTTCTGAAATTACGAGTAAGCCTGAATTAGAATTTGTTGACTGTATTTTTTTCGCTCTTTTTAATTGCTTTTCAAAATCTTCAATATCATTATGTTTAAAGGCCAAAGACTTTCCTAAATGGATACGAATGGCATCCATAATACAGGCATGGCATTCATTGTCATATAAAATCACATCATGCCGATTTACCATAGCATCTATGGCCGACATAATTCCTTGATAACCGTAATTCAATAATACTGCTGTTTCTTTTTCAACCAATTGAGCCAAGTCAGATTCCAATTGTTCATGCAAATCTGTATTTCCGCTCATCATCCTAGCACCCATAGGATAGGCTGCTCCCCATCTTGCCATCGCTTGGGTATCGGCTTCTCTTACCTCAGGTAAATTGGCCAATCCCAGATAATTATTTATACTCCAAACAATATGTTCTTCGCCCTGAAAATTCATTCGATTGGAAATTTCGCCTTCTAATTTTGGAAACATAAAATAACCTTCTGCCACATCTTTATAAGAACCCAATGGCCCCATATTCTGTAGCATTTTCTCAAATAAATCCATAATTCTTGTTATTTAACTTTTGCCCGACCAATAATAATGGAGCGAAAAAATGTTGGAAAAAACCTATTTAGATGCACCCCGAAGGTTTCTTTGCCTCCTATATAAACCTCATTCTTATTTCTTGCGATTGCTTTAAAAGCCTTACGAGCAAAAACATCGACAGGCATCCCATTCGCTTGCGCTTGATCCATCTCATTTTGCGGCTTTCCATTTCCTGTTAAGGCGTTTACAGAAACATCCGTTTTAATAAAACCAGGGCAAATAATACAAACCTTAATATTGTCTTTTTGATGTTCGGTTCTCAAGGCATCAAAAAAGCCGTGCAAGGCATGTTTAGCTGCTGAATAGCCCGAACGAAGCGGTGTTGAAAACTTGCCAACCAAACTAGAAATCACTACCATTTTCCCACCTCCCATTTCAATCATTTTGGGTAGGAGTATTTTACTTAGATGGATTAATCCGAAATAATCGATTTCCATTATTCTTCTATACACCTCCATTTGGGTATCCAGCACCAAAGATCGTTGAGAAATTCCTGCACTATGGACAATTATTTTAGGGCATGTTTCCTTTTTCAGTATTTCATGAGCTACATTTTCTATTTCATCCGGATTTTCCATATCCAAACTATAAAAAACAGCTTTTGGAGCTCCCTTTTCACGACATAATTTTGAAACCTCTTCGAGCTTTATAAAATTTCGAGAACTTAAAATAAGGGGATGGCCTTTTTCTGCATAGTGAATGGCCATCGATTTACCAATACCATTACTTGCTCCTGTAATCCAAATGAGATCCTTTTCCAATTGAAATTATTTTAGCCTAAAATACTAAACCTAATTTCAATGAAATGGTTCAACAATTAAAAAAGAAGTGCGATTAATATTTTAGAAATTCTGTTTCGATTTGTTGAAGATCGAAAATTGAATTCGCCAAATCCACTAACTCTTTATCTTCAAAGAGCTTTCGGTAATCTGGGTCTTCTATCGTTCCTTTCCACCTTTCCAAAACCTTAAGATTTGAAGCGTTTTTATGTAAATCCCTTCCGGTAAAAGAGCTTCCATGGCCATAATTGGTAATATCTTCTTTTCCAGCGTCCGTGAATTTTAATTGCAATTTTACCGCGATTTCCTTTCGGTAGTTTTTATCCAGAAACCATTTATTGTAATTCAGAGGAAGTGAGATTTCACCCTGCTCAAGGTCTGGGTTATTTTGCCAAGCCAAAAAATTACGGGCATGATCCTTCCAAATTTCTATGATCATTTTTTGATGTTCCTGATCTTCCCTAAAAAGACTTCCAAACTCATCCTTCCAAACCCACCTACTGGCAAACATATTATAGGGATCTCTAAGTATTAAAATATTAAAACGATGCTTTGCGCCACCAAATTTTCCAACATCATATCTCAAAAAAGCATCCTTTGCCCATTTATCCTCAAGGCTCACCAATAAATTAAAATTAAAAAAACCACGGATGGAAATTTTCTTAATTATAGTGTCCTCTGGAGGATGAAAAGGACCCATATTATTATTGTAGCAAGTAGCCCCCGGCAATTGTTTTAAAACCCAATTAATCACCGCATGATTTCCACTTCTTCGCATCCCCGAAATGCGGTAAAATGATTTCTGATCTTTCGATTTAACAAAGAAAAACCAGGCTCTACTAATTTTATTCCTCAAACTATTAATTGGCATAATCCTAAAATCCTCAGTTTTGGAGGCCATTTGCCAATATTATAAAAAAAAGCCTCATTTTAAAATGTGGGATGATACAATTAGGACATCCAACCTTAATTCTTTCGTGTTTTAAGAAATCGTCTGTAATTAAAGGGAAACGAAGAGTCGTGAGGTCTATAAAAACAATCAGAAGCTCATTCTTTCTTAAGTCCTTTTGAGATCTGATTTTGGGACTTAAACAAAAACTACAAAAAATTTAAAATAACTATCTTTGGCCCTCTCTGGGGGGAGAAATATAACTTACTTGTCGCTGGATGTTAAGATTACAAAAAGTCTTATTTGTTGCACTACTTCTCCTGGTTTCTTTTGGAACAAAGGCGCAAATTACTTTGACCTCTAATCCCAATGCACAAAGCGGAATCGTTTCTCTATGTTTGGAAGATTCGGATTCAATCATTTTTACAGCTAGCTACGGCGGCCCCTTAGACAGTGTCGTTTGGACAATTTCTGGAGCCCAAATTAATAAAAGCTTTGGTTTAGGTAGTAAAACTTTGAAATATACTGGCTCCGGAAATTTCAATGTTAGCGTATCCGTATTTCACTTAGGCTCAGCTGTTTCAACCCGAAGTCTAGGTGTTGCTGTTTACCAACTTCCACCGATAAATTTTAATATTCCAGACACCATTTGCGAAAGCGACCCTATACTCCAACTCTTAGCCACACCAGCAGGAGGGAATTTTTCAGGACCTGGAGTTAGCAATAATAATTTGGATCCAGATAGTGGCCCGGTGGGAGATCGAATTTTGACTTATACCGTAAGCAACGGAAACTGCACCCGAACGGCAACCTTCACCATTTTCGTAAAAGATTCTCCAGAGCCAAACTTTAGGGCAAACGATTTCCCAACCAGTCAGTGGCAAGGTGTGGATACCTACACCATTTGCGATTCCACAACAACTCCCGAGTTCCGATTTTTTCACGAATTCCCTCTTTTCGATTACGACTCCTATTCCTTAGATTTTGGTGATGGAAGTCCCTTGGTAACAGGAGTAGCATTTCCCACCAACTTTGGAGCAGGAATAATTCATTTATATCCAGTTGCGGGACTTTTCCCGGCCACTTTGGTGTTGATTAAAAACAATGGTTGTAGTACCACAGAAACTATAAATATTTTCATTGGAGAACAGCCTGCCGTTGGATTTAGCATCCCCGGAGGAACAATCAATCAATGTATTCCAAGGAATTCTGGGTTTATAGAAATTTGTGTTGCAGTTACTGGAGTTTCCCAAAACCCTCCCGAAACCATTTACACCCTTACTTCTAGTGATGGAAGCCCAGATGTCGTTTTCACCCACCCACCACCAGACACAGTTTGCCATCAATTTACAATGGGTTCTTGTGGATTCAACCTCAATAATTTTAACAATGCTTTTAGTTTAAGTTTTACCGCCTCCAATCCTTGCTCTCAGCGTTCGGTAACTGTAGAACCAATATACATTTCCCAACCTTCGGAAACAGGCTTTAGCACCGACCCTTCAACTTGTGTAAATCAATTGGTTAGTATCCAAGATACTTCAACAATTGGTGGGGTTGTGCGAAATGGGGTTTGTTTAACGAATGGACTTACTATATGGGATATTACACCAAATACCTATACACTTTCTCCAGGATCCTTTCTTGGAAATACCTTTGGAAATCCAAATCCAGGAAACTGGTCTTCTGGTTCTTCTACTTTAAATGTAACTTTTAATGAACCTGGAATTTATTCCATCTCCCAATTGGTGGCAAATGCCATAGAATGTTCTAACGATTCTCTTACTCGCAATTTTTGTGTAGATAGTATTCCCGGGGCAGATTTACGTTTAAATAAGGATACGATTTGCTCTGGCGATTCGGTAACAGCTTCCTTTATTGGTGATATTCAAAGCGTTTGTCAAATCTTAGATTTACGATGGAGAATCCTTGAACCTGATGGTTTTGTACTGGGATCTACAGGGGACTTAGATAGCACCCAAACTTTTATTTTCAACAAAAGTGGAGTTTATACGATAGAATTAAGAGCAGGAAACGTTTGCGACACTGCCGTTGCTGTGGATTCTATTGTGGTTTTGGGAATTCCAAGTGTTCTTTTGCCTGCCGACCGAACCTCTTGTAACTTTTCCAGTATTCAATTTTCAGATACTGTCTTAAGTCCAATAATTGCTGATAGCCTTTCCCCCATTACAAATTACCAATGGCAAATACTGCCAAATAATGGTGTTAATTTTCTGAACTCCACCAACGCTAATTCAGCCCAACCCGAAATTGAATTTACAGAAGATGGATTCTTTTCAGTTATCCTAACAATCACCAACAGTTGCGGCAGTTCCTCCGACACGATGGAATTATCCATCCTAGAAAATCCAGAATTAGATAGCATTGCCGATGTGATTTTGTGTAATGGTGGAACTTTTGGAATTAGAGCAATTGCTACAAATGGTTTGCAGCCCTACAGTTTTCAATGGGGAAATGCCGCTACAGGAGTTTTCGCATTTACGGATTCTGTTTTCTTAGATAATTTAAGTCAGGATTCTAGTTTTTATGTTATTGTTACGGATTCTTTAGGTTGTTCCGATAGCTTAAATTTTAATATTGATGTAGCTCCAACTCTATTGGTAGATGCTGGTCCAACTCAATTTCTTTGCAGCCCAGATTCAACTCAACTCAATGCAATAATAAGTGGCGGAAGTCCTCCATATTCAATAAGCTGGTTCCCTTCTGCAGGCTTATCCGACACAAGTATTGCGAATCCAAATCGAATTGCATTGGACAGCACCATACTCTATACAATTCAAGTAACTGACTCCCTCGGCTGTGTAATTGAAGATACTGTAAGCCTACGTGTTTACCCTTCTACGAACCTAATTATTCCAGGAGATACAACCTTTTGTTTAAATTCTGGTGGCGTTAGTTTTGCAGCCAGTCCTGTTGGAGGAAATTGGCAGGGAACTGGAATTTTGGCCAATGGATTTTTCGATCCAGCTGCAGCAGGACTTGGTATTCATACGGTAGTTTATTCTTTTACAGATCCTTTTGGTTGTACCTATTTAGATAGCTTGGATATTTCGGTTCAAGCGCAGCCTAATGTTGAATTTCAAATCCTTGGCGACACCTCAAGCTGTAGCCCTTTCCTTGTTCAATTAGCAGACACAACACTCTCAAACGGAACTTGGTTAATTAACAACCAAGCGGTGGCTTTGAATAATATTGATTCCATATTATTCACAAATACCTCTACCACTAGGGATTCAATTATTAGTATAAGAAGAATTGTACAAGTTGGTACTGGATGCACAGACAGTTTGGTTAAACAAGTGCTGGTTTACCCTAAACCTGTGGCTTCCTTTAGTTTGCCTTTTGGTTGTTCTGGAGATTCTGTTCAAGTTGTAAATAATTCAGAAGTAAAAAGCCCGGGAGAAAGCTACACTTGGCAAATTCCCAATTCCTTGCAAATAAGTGATCCTAACATTGCAGAACCTTTCATTAGTTTCCCAGATAATCAAAGCGGGACGGATTCCATTTATTCCATTTTGCTAATTGTTAATTCTCCCGATGGTTGTGTTGATAGTCTTAGTCAACAAATAACCGTTCCTAGTAGAGCCTTTGCCGACTTTTACATTCCTGCGAGTATTTGTGGCCCTTTAAGCATCGTTCCTCAAGACAGTTCAGTTGGCCAGGGTTTAAATTATCAATGGGATATTCAACCCTCTGTTGGTGTTGTGATAAGCAATGGAAACACTCCAAATCCAAGTTTGTTTTTTCCTGCAAGCACAAATGATTCAGTCCGTTATTTTGTAAAACTTATTCTCACAGATGCCAATGGTTGTTTGGATTCTATTGAAAAATCAACCGTGGTTTTCCCAAAGCCGCAAGCAGTTTTTAATTTCAATCCTTTGGATAGTTGCGGGCCTATTCAAGTCTTATTTCAAAATACTTCTAGCAGTTCAATACCTGGTCAAACCATTACTGATTTAACATTTGCCTGGGCTTTTGGAAATGGTGATTCGTCAAATATTGAAGCACCAAACATTCTATTTTCAAATACTGGGCTTGTAGATAGTGTTTATTTCATTGAACTTATCGTAACAAATACGCTTGGCTGTACTGATACTTTATTGGATTCAATACGAGTACATCCCAGTCCTATTTCTCAATTTGTTCCTACGGATTCAATTGGATGTGCGCCATTTTCTATTATTGCCGACAGTATTACGGTGAGCCACTTCCCACAGGCAAATGTGAATTACGAATGGCGGGTTCTTCATCCAATTACCCGAAATTTAATCCAGACTTTCAATGGCATTAATAGCCTGAATACCAGCATCCCCAATTTTGACGATTCATTGATTATTCAATTGGTGGTTTCCAATTTATTTGAATGCGACAATGATAGTTCCGAAATACTCTTTAGAACCGTTGAAGACCCCTCTCCATTTTTCTTTATGAGTTTGGATACAGGTTGTGGAGAAAACTTAATTGTTAGTATTGATTCCGTAATCAGTATCCCGGGAATCCAATACAACTGGTTTATTGATGGTGTTTTAACGAGCAATATTGCCCAACCCATTTTCACTTTAAACAACAGCACCTTAGTCGACAAAGAAGTTGAAATTCAATTAACGGTAATTGTTGGAGCGGCAGCTTGCAGTAGGTCCATTTCAGATACAGTATTGATTTTTCCCAAGCCCCAAGCAGCTTTTAGCTTTCCTAGTCTATGTGCTGGAGATAGCAGCCAGGTTGTTAATAGTAGTTTATTTAAAGGTATTTCAGCGAGCTATCTTTGGTTAGCCCCAAACTGGGTTAGTATTAACGATTCCAGTCTTTCTTCACCTACCTTTTATTTCCCTGAAAGCCAAGGCTCGGTGGATTCCATTTATCCGATAAGTTTAATTATTACATCCTTAGATGGTTGTATTGACACTCTTAGTCAAAACATTACAGTAAGCACAAGGCCAATTGCAGATTTTCAATTACCAGCATTTGGTTGCAGTCCACAAACAATAAATCCGGTGGATGCATCGCTTGGAAATGGGCTCATTTACCAATGGAGTGTCAGTCCAACTCTAGGCGTAACCCTAAGCGGATCAAATACCTCAACACCTACCATTTCACTTCCAGTAAGCTTAAATGATTCCGTTGTTTACAGCATAAAATTACTTTTGAATAGTGTTGCTGGATGCTCGGATTCCATCCAAAAAAGTTATACCGTTTTTGCAAAACCAACGGCTAATTTTCAATTTTCACCTAGGGATAGTTGTGGGCCTCTTCAAATCAATTTTTTAAATACCAGCTCCTCCGGACAAACTGGGATTCCTATAGATTCTTTGGACTTTATTTGGGAATTGAGTAATGGTCTTTCGTTTTCCGACACCAATATTCAAGTCTTATTCACCAATACCGGAATTGTGGATAGTGTTTATTTGATTGACTTAATTACTACAAATCCTTTTGGATGTTCCGATACTTTGAGAGATTCCGTTGTAGTTCACCCCAATCCTATCGCTATTTTCAATTCAATTGATAGTCTAAATTGTGCACCTTTTCTTTTGGAAGGGGATAGTATGATGGTAAGTGAATTTCCTCAAGCCAATTCTACCTATACTTGGAATGTATTAAATCACAATGACAGATCCATCATATCTAGTTTTACAGGAATTTCCAGTTTAAATTATACCATTCAAAACTATGAGGACAGTGTAATCTTACAATTGGTTACCAGCAATATTTATGGTTGTGTTAATGATACTGCCGAACGCATTTTTTATACGGTTGCCAATCCCTCCCCGATTTTTATATTAAATCAATACCAGGCTTGTGGAGATACCGTTTTGGTTATTGTTGATAGCTCTTCCAGCCAAGCTGGTGTAAGCTATGAATGGTTTGTAAACAACACCTCCGTATCTACCCTTCCAAGACCAAATTTCCAATTAATCAACAATAGCCCCAACGATTCGAATTTCATTATTCGAATGGAAATATCAGTGGGGAATTTAGGCTGTACAGGAATTTTTACAGACACCGTTTTGGTTTACGGGAGGCCGGTATCCAATTGGAGCAGCAACCCGGCTTGTTTTGGCGACAGTTTGGCTTTCCTGGATATTTCAAGCAGCAACAATAGTTTAAATTCTTGGTCATGGGATTTTGGAGATGGTACAACGTCTACACTTCAAAACCCAAAGCATCTATACCAAAATCCGGGTAGATATGCAGTAAAACTACTCGTCACTGATTTACGCTTTTGTGTAGACTCAATGATAGATTCGGTAACCGTTTATCCTTTGCCAGTTCCGGATTTTACCATGGTTCAAAACACTTGTGGTGTTGACACTTCTTGTGTGGGAATTCCAGTAAACTTCTTAGATCAATCTACCATCGGTAACCTAGGAGGTAACATAACACAATTGCAATGGGATTTTGACAGGGATGGAATTTTTGATGCAACAACATCCAATCCAAGTCACACCTTTACTATTGCAAGAACTTATACTATTAAACTTGTTACAAGCTCACAATTTGGTTGTACGGATTCTATTGAAAAAGACATTGTAATTGTGGAAGCTCCAACGGCCAATTATAGAATGGATACGGTTTCGGATTGCGGGCCTTTAAATATTGTTTTTCAAGATTCCAGCTCAGGATTTATTACTTCAAAAACCTGGGAAGTTTATAGCTTGGATAATTTAGGAAATAAGGTTAGCCTGCATAGCTCAACAGAATTAACCGGCAACTATTCGCCCAATGTTGTATTCCAAGGAAACTTCAATAGAGATAGTACTTTTTATATTGAACAAACCGTGAGTAATTGTTGTGGAACACAAAGTTTCTTGGATTCGGTTGTAATGAAGCCCGATCCTGTTGGAAATTTTGTTTTAAATAAGGATAGCCTTTGCGGAAATACGGTAAACTTTCAGCTTTCAGGTTTTGTAAGAGGAAAGGCCGATTCTGTTCGTCTCGATTTTGGGGATGGACAATCTATTGCTATTCTACCGGATAAAAGCAGCAGTCCCTATTCTTGGAATCAACAACAGCATACCTATCCAGCAAATGATTCCATCTTAACAAGGTTTTATATTTCCTTAACCGCATTTAATGACTGTGGGGATAGCACCAAAATTGACTCGGTAGACATTGAACCAAAAAAGGTTCAGGCATTTATGACCACAGACACCCTGCAAGTATGTGTGAACAACCCTGTTACTTTCTATGACCAATCTTCCGCAAAAACTCAGGGTGTTTTATGGTGTTTTGATTATAACCCGAGCTTAGGAACTTGCACCGGGCCATTGGGCCTAGGAGATAGTATTAGCCATGTGTTTACCACCGCAGGAACTTTTTTCGTGGCCAACTTTGTTACAGGAACTTGCGATTCGGACACCTCATTTATTCAAATATTGGTTCGGCCTTCGCCAACCGTAGATTTCAATATTTCCAATTCCTCGGTATGCGAAAATGAGATAATTACCTTCACGGACCAAAGCGTATTAGATGCAAGTTTGACCCCAGCCTATTTATGGGATTTTGGGGATGGAAACACAAGCAATATTGCTAATCCTTCGCATAGTTATTCCAATTTTGGAAATTATGCGGTTTGTTTATCCGTGTCTTATGGAAATGGCTGTTTTGATGAGTTTTGTGATACCGTTTTCATATCGGACATTCCTGATATTCAATTTTCTGTAGAAAACACCTGTGCTGGAGAACCTTTGCAAATTTTGGATTCAAGTCTTGTAAATAATTCCACTATTGCAAATATTACTTGGAGGCTTGAAGGCCAAGGATTCTTTTTTGGTCCGCCACCTAGCTTAAGCTATTCAATACCTGGAAACTACCAAATCACCAGTATTCAAACCAGTGCTGCTGGTTGCATTGATAGTTTAACTAAAACCTTCACCATTTTTGAAAGTCCACAAGCATTTTACAGTATAATTCCCGACACGGCCAGTGATAGTTGCGGTAGCAGTACGGCATATATTATCAGAGACAGTTCAGTAAGTGCAAGTCCTCTTCAATACAATTGGGATTTTGATTTTGCAAATCCAGGCACCCTTACTTCCCAAGTTCAACACCCTGGAAGGATTGTTTTCCCAGATACTGGAAACTTTATCATTAGCATGACGGTTTGGAATGCAGATAGTTGTTTTGACACAAGAATAGACACCTTCTTTGTAACCCCAAATTCTAGGGTTGATTTTTCACCCCTTAATCCAAACGCCTGTGAAGGAGAGGAAATTCAGTTTACGGACTCAACTGTTTACCGATTAAACAATTCTAACCTTTTGTATTTCTGGGATTTTGGGGATGGAAATAGCTCTACTCTTCAAAATCCGGTTCACACCTATACTGTTGCTGGAAATTATATCGTAAAACTGTTGGTTCAGGATCCCTTTTGTTTGGATTCTTTAAGCAGACCTGTAACCATATATAAAAAGCCTGAAGCTATTATTGATCCAGGTCCATTTGAAACTTGTTCGGGTGAAAGTTTAGAATTCGCCAGTCTTTCACCGCTCAGTTTTCCTACCGGAGATATTATTGACAGTTTAATTTGGTTTATCGAGGGTGACCGAACTTTTCATGTTTTCAGGGATAGTTTAGTAACTATTGAATTTAATGATTCAGGTACATTTCAGCTTGGTTTAATTTTAATTACCAATAATGGCTGTAGAGATACAACGGACTTTTTAGAAGAAATAATAGTTTACCCGACTCCAATAATTAACAGCATCGACGTGACTTATATCAACGCTCGAAAATTTGGCTTTTCACCAAATGTTGATTACGCCGAACCTGATGCACTTTACCATTGGGATTTTGGCGATGGCACCACATTAACTACAGGCCCAGCGGATACCATTTTTCATCGCTATGAAGACAATTTGTGCAGGATTGACGATGCTATTGAAAAAGAGGTTAGTCTTCAAGTAGTAAATTCCTTTGACGGTTTTGGGGAATGCGAAAGTTTTGAAACAGAAACCTTGGAGATGCTAGGCTATTTTCTTAATGTTCCAAATGCCTTTGCGCCGAATTGGACAGGTGGAGAGGACGCAAATTTATTCCTACCCAAGGGGAACCAATTGGGATCTTATGAATTAAAAATATTTGATAAATGGGGGAATTTAGTTTTTATTAGTAATGCTATAGATGAAACAGAAGGATTTCCATTAGAAGGTTGGGATGGAAGACATAAAGATACCGGAGAACAATTACCAATTGGGGCTTATGCCTGGACAATAACGGCATCTTTTAACGATGGGGTGGGATGGCCAGTTGATGGTTGTTCCGATAATATATACGAATCATTTGGGACGCTTACCTTACTTAAATAAAATCCAACTACAGGTGATTTTCGCCTTCTTCGTTTTTGCTCTTGCAAAGGGGCAGGATCCTGTAATGAGCCAAATCCAAATAACAAAAAACTATATTAACCCCGCCTTTGCAGGTTATAGTAACGACTTTAGTTTGAGTTATAATTCGCGATTACAGTGGACAAGATTAGATGGAGTTGATGGAAGATACAACACCAATTATTTTGCTGTAAATGTTGCTTGTCAAAGTGCAAAAATGGGATTGGCGGTTTACGGTTATGACAATGTTGAAGGCAGTGGATTTTTACGGACTACAATGGCTGGAGTTCAAGCGGCTTATTATTCTTCTTTTAATAATTATAAACGAGGGAAAAAACTACAAAAAAGTAAATCTGCTTTTTCCGCTGGTTTGCAAATTGGATTAGGGCAAAAAACTTTGGACTGGCAAAAGCTCACTTTTAGCGACCAGTTTACAACTCACAATTATGTGCTTACACGGCCAAATTCTATCGTTTCTCCACAAAGCAATAGTTCCAATTTAGTTTGGGATTTAGCCACAGGGTTTAGAATATTATCATCCATGCGAATCAATAGAAAAGAAGGTTTCTGGACTTTTGGTGTATCTGCCTATCATATTGCCCGAAATCAAGAATCTTTTTTTGGTTTTGACAGTAACCTTTGGCCCACCCGTTATGTGGCTCACGGCTCATTTATTTACCCTTGGTGGTTAAAAAAGCGTTCGGGTCAACTACTAGATTTAAGCATGGTTTTTAATCGCCAGGCTGGGGTAAACACTTTAACCCTTATTCCAAATTATTCTTATCGTCAATTGTTAAAAGGAGGCCTGGGTTTAAAAATTGGTCAGAACCAGCCAGACGCGCTTTTATTCCAGTATCAAATGAGGGTTCAAGATAATTGGTTAATTAGTTATAATTATGAATATACCCTATCCCAAATTAACCAAAGCAGAACCTTTGGTACCCATGAAATTGGCTTGATTTACATTTTTAAAAACTCTTCCATTTGTGGTGATAAAATTGAGGAATGTTTTGGGCCAACCAACCAAATTAGGTCGGAAAGATTGTGGAGTCTTTAGGTTGGAATAGACCCAAACCTTAATACTTTACCCCTATTCAAGTTGGGGCCTATGCTTATTATTTAAAAAAACAGGCATTTGAATTCCTAGGACTAGAGAAACTGTATAATCTCCAAAACCATTTTTACTGTCGATATAATTATCCAGAAGATCGGATCCCCAATAGGCTATTTCAAATTTGCTGTAATAATAAAGTTTTGGATATTTTTTATGGTTTGGAATTCTCCAACTAATGGAAGTATTTATTCCGAAACCCGCTGTATTCACATACGACAATCCCATTAAGCCTGTGAAATTTCCAATTCTTGACAAAGGTTCAAGCTCCCCACCAATAACAAAACTTATCGATTTTTTATTGAAATTAAAACTAGCCTCAGAGTTTACTAATTTTGCAGTTGTCCAATCTGCATAATCAACCGTGTTATTTTGGAAACCTAGTTTCAGGCCTAAGAGTTTTTTGTCAAAACAGGAGGAAATAGAGATTTCAGAAACTAAACCAGGAACACTTAAAGGGTATTTATTTAAATCTGAATGCAAGGAACCTGCTCCAATTCCAAAAGAAAACAACCAAGCCGACAAATAGTCCATTACCGAATTTTGTTTTTTATTAAGGCTTAGAGTTTTCAAAACTTGGTTTCCGCCCTAAAAAAAGGAAGGCCAATAGCAATTCTGTCTGGGGCTAAATATGGAAACGAACTCGATTTTAAATTGTAGAATTTTTCTTTAAAATTGTAGCTTATGGTTTTAAAATTACCAGAAATCTAATGGCTTTTCGCCAATAAAACAGAGACTAATACAAAAGAAAAGGGCCGTCTTCTTTCAAAAACGGCCCCAGCTTAATCATCCCTATGATGAACTAATCTACTCTATTGTTTAACCACAATTTTTTCCACCCACACCTCATTTTGAGAGGAAATCTCAATAAAATATATCCCGGTTTCAGGTTTATTTAAATCTATAATTTCTTTATGCCCTGCTGCTATATCGCCTAACTTTTTGAAATAAATCTCCTGGCCAAGGGAATTGAATACTCTAAGTCTGGCATCAACCATTTCGAATCCTTTAAACTCCATATTAAAACTTCCCTTCGATGGATTTGGAAAAATCAATAGCTCAGTTGACCTTATCCTTTCATTTAAAGATATCTCAGCAATTACTATTGTTTCCGAATAGCTGCTTGTATCGCAGGGTCCATTTACTGTAAGCACCACTTGGTAAGAGCCATTTGCAGAATAGGAATGACTCGGATTTAATCCAGTTCCGATCGGTGATGAGTCTCCAAAATCCCAAGAATAAGAAAGACCGTTTGTAGAACTTGAAGCATTAAAATCAATTTGGGCACTTGTAAGTCCAATTGCCGATTGCAACCATGTGAAATTTGCTAAAGAGAAACTGGACAAAGTGGTATCTGCTATTAAAATTGGAGTTCCGAATCCACTTGAAACACAACTATCGATAATATAAAAGTCGTACATCGTGTTTGGTAATAATCCATTAATTGTTTGTGGGCTGCTGGCCCCAATTAGCGGTGTCCCTGTGCCAAAAACAAAACCATTTGTTCCATATTCAATATAAGAGTTAGTGGTTCCGGGATCAGAACTCCAATTAATAGTTACTGCTGTACATGTGCTCGTAGATCCAATATTGGAAGGATCTGGGCAGCCGGGTAAAAATGAATGCACAATAACGGTATCGGTAAAAGTCCCACAGCCGTTGCTGTAGTTTGCTACATAAAGGAAAATTCCAGATGTATTTTCTCCAATTCTTGTAAAAGGTGAATTACTTACCAATTGCAATGCTCCATTTACAACTTTGGACCAAGAAAATCCACTCAAATTTGACGGAAGGGGAAGGTTAACATTGGAATTAAGATTCCCTGGGTTTTGTATAGACTTCACCCACGAGTTTGCATTATTTTGATCCGGACCTTCCAACCTAATTCCCCATGAAGACGTTCCAGAAATAGAATGACCAGACCAATCGGAAGTAGCAACACCAGAACTTATTGGAAATTGGAATCCGTCTCCGTATCCTACGGCGTCTATTATCCTACCAAATGAATTTTTAAGAACCCTCCCGGTTAAGGCACCAGTAGAAATATTGCTAAAATGAGTTCCATTTCCATGATAATAAAAATTAGCTGGGCTTGGAACACTAGTACCTATTCCTGCAACAGCAATAATAGCTTGGCCACTTGCATTTAAGAATGTCCCTTTTGGAAAAGTATGGGTTCCTAACAAACCTGTGGTGGTCCATTGCTCCAGAGTAACACCTTCCAAATCCGACCCAGGAATTCCACTTATTTCTATATAATCATTTGCCAATAACCAAGAAGGCTTACCCCCGGCAGGCTCTCCTATTGAGCTTCCTGTATTGTGGCAAATCTCTGTAATAAAGAACTTTTGATTATTTAAAAAGCTACTTTCAACATTTAGGTCTACGGAATCCGACAAACTATAAATAGAATCGCGTTTTGGATGCACTTCCCAGTTTCCTTCAATATTAAAAGTGGAATAAATCAAAGTGTCATTGCCCGAAAAACTATTATATAAACTTGGTTCTATAAAGGCATTTAAAGTATAAATTCCTACTAGAGAAAAATCTACCGAAGCTTTCATTAATAAGGTATCTCCCAAAGCTAAGTTTCCAGAATTTGAAATTATCGTTCCTCCTGAATTTATTGGTCCTGTTAATTGCCAATTGACCACCACACTATCTACCGCCATATTAATATTTTGGCCAGAATAATTGTGAATCTTTAAAAGAACAGTGTCATTTGGTGACAGGCATTCAGTGTAAACTAATTGTCCATCAACTAAACTTAAATCAGATTCGTACGGTGTATACTCATAAGCTCCAATATCTACACGAACAGAACCTGTTGCAGGCCTCATATTAAAATCAATATCATAATTAATTCCCAGTGAGGTATCGCCTTTGTCATTTGCGATGGTACCTAGGTTAATTCGCAAATCATCCGCCGCTTGAAAAACTGGATCTCCAAACAATGAACTATCGTTTATTCCCGTAACAGCTGTTTTCCATGAGTTTAAAGTTGAATAGGAATTGGAACCAAATTCAAAGGCATTCCCACTACTATTGGTATAATAAACATTGTAATCATAAAGTGCATTGGAGGGAACATGTGTGGTATGTATCGCCTCACCCAAATCGGTGCTTACAATATTATTCACCATGTCAAAATTCTTATTAAAATTACCCTCCATGTGGATTCCTCTGTCTGTTCCAAAAACGGAATTATGGTAAATATTAAAGTTTTTGGAGCTTTTAAAATAGATACCATATTTATCTCCAATAAACATATTATTTACCAAAAGGGATCGTACAGGAGCGCCTGTTTTATTGGCTCCATCCATATAAAGGCCATAATTCCCTCCATTAGTTTCATTTCCGCTAATTTCAAATTCATCAATATCTCCAAAGGTAAAGGCGTAAGAACTACTACCCGTAGTTTTTACCTTGTTGCCCCTTACCTTAACATCTTCGGTGTTGTACATCCTAAGACCATAGAAATACTGATCTGAAAAAACATTACTGTCTATGGTAATATTGACACTCTTATTATTTGCCCCCTGGCCTAAAATAATAGTTCCATGATAACCGCCATATAAATAACAATTCTTCATTGTGAAATTGCTAATGTTCTTTCCGCCTGAGGTTGTAGAAGTTGGAGATGAGGAGGCTACTATTATATTGCGATTGCTTGTGGTGGTGGTAGAACCAATAAAATTAATCTTATCAAAAGTAATATGGCTGCAATCATTGTGCATCCACACCATTCTACTAGCAAAAGGTGCCATAATTGTGAAATTCACAAAACTCACATAGTGAGTACTGTCCAGTTCTATTCCAATTCCACTAAGGGAAAGGTCTCTAATTGTATCTGCCGAAACTGTTCCACCTACCAAGGAGATGGTATTTACAGCACTTGCACCGTTAATATACTCCAAATCAAACAATGAATTATGCAATCCTCCCTGAAGATTTAGTACTACAGGACCATTAACGCCACAACCATTTAAAACGGAAATAGCAGAATCAAGGGTCTCAAAATCTGAACTAGGATTCCCTACAGTAAAAGTTCCAGAAATTGGGCCTGCGCATGGGGTTTGAAAACTATAAGGGCCAGCAAAATCAAACATATCGCAGTTATCACTTACATAAAATTGATACACTGTATTTGGGTTTAAACCAGTAGCGGTATAGCTGGTAGAGGTCGTACTTACAATTGTTCCTCCATTTGTAGTTCCCGACCCTTGAGAAAATCCGGCTGGACCAAACTCTACTCTAAATCCTGTTCCTGTTAAAGTTGACCAATTGAATGTTGCACCACTTCCTGTAATGTTTGTTACGTTCAAATTCCAAGGTTTAGTACATGGCGGAATATCTTCAACTTGAATATCCTCTACATATAATAAGGTATGGTTAGGGGATTGTCCGTGCATTAAAAAGATATATTCATCTGTGCCATTGTACCCTGATAAAGAATCCAAGTAAACTTCAAATTTTGTTAAATAAGAAACACTATCCGTTGTAATGGTATCTAGGATATTCATAAACCTAAGATCGTCTGGATAAGGGCTAGTTCCTACTATTACAGAACCTTTGGATCCAATGCCATTTGTTTTGGAATAAAAACTTAGTTTCTTGTCGCTATTGGTTAGGTCAAGAATAGCAGGAGAAATTAAAACTATAGTATCGTTGCTAGCCATCGGACTATACATTCTAAAATGCTGATTTCCATTTGGATTGCCCGAAGTTGAGGTATATCCGTAACCCGTATTGCCTGGTGCTTCCCAATAAGACCAACAGCTAGGTGGCGATGGGTTATTAGATGAGCCAGTTGCAGCAGCTTCAAAATCCTCAAGATAGGGAGTAGAAACTGGGCTGCAACCTGTACAAAACGGAATTGGTCCAAACCATTGACTCAAGCCAGCTGTACAACTGTCCTGAATATAAACATCATAACAAGTACCGGGGCTGAGGTTGGTTAATATCTGTGAGCCGTTTAAATTTCCATGAATTTTAGTACCTGTACCTTGGATAAACCCAGCTTGACCGAATTCAATATTTGAAGCAAGCCCTTGTCCTTGATCCCAAGTTATTTGGGCTGTATTATGACCAATATGGCTACTTTGAATATTTGAGGAAACAGCACAAAGGGAAACATCTGTTATTGAAATATCATCAATAAAAGCGTAGGTTCCTGTTGCTGATTTATCCAAAATGGCAATATAATCATGGCTACCATTATAGCCATTAAGGGTAGAAATTTCAGTTTTAAAATAAGCATAGGTGGTGCTATTTCCTACCTGGAAAGTATCTAGTGGAACAAAAGTGTTTAAGTCCAAAGGGCTTTTTACGGTTCCTATAATTAATACTACATCGTGAATGGCATAAGGATGACGGCTCCTCGCCCACAGTCCAATTTCCTTATCACCATTGGTTAAACCCTGAATACCAGGCGAAACTAATCCCATTAGATCATTTGTTAATGGATTGTCGTTCGTATAGGTATAAAAATAATTACTCCCGTTGTTGGCGTCACCTGGAATATCGTGAGTAAACCCGTATCCATTACCGGTACTGGTATGCACAAAATCCCAACAGTCTGGTTGAGAGGGATTAATATTTGTTCCTGGCAAAGAGTTTTCAAAACCCTCATTTATAGGAGTTGGAAAATAATCACAAAGAGTACAGAAGGTTATTGGTCCAACCCAAGGGCCATACCCATTGCTACAACTATCTCTTATGAAAGCTTCATAACATAATTCACTCGCTAAGGGAGGGAAGTCAAAACTTCCGTTTAATCCGCCATAAATCGTTCCTGTTCCTTGTGAAAATCCAGTGGGGCCAAATTCCACTTGTTGAGAAATCCCCTGTCCAGGGGTCCATGTTAGCGTCGCTCCAGAATTAGTGATATTTCCGATTGTAATATTAGTGGAAGGCAAGCAAGCTGGGGCATCACTAAATTGAATATCATCCAAAAGATATTGATCGTTACCATCGGACAAATCGAAAAACGCCACATATTCATGAGTACCATTATAACCATTTCCTGATGTAAGTAAAACTGTAAAATGCTGATAGCTTGTATTGTTTCCAATAGAGATTGTATCCATTGGCACAAATGTGTTTAACATATTATGCCCCGCAACAGTACCCACTACAAATTTCACATCATAACTCGAACTAACAGAACGACTTCTTGCCCAAAAATCAACTTGTTTATTTACAGTTGACATGTTTGCGATTTGGGGACTTACAAAAGCCATAGAATCACCATCGGCTAAATGGGAGCCCGTAAAAAATCTAAAGGCATTCCCAGTTCCACCCCTAGCAAAACCAGAAGCGTAGGTGCTACCACCATAATTATAAGCCCAACCAGATGCCCCGGAGGACAATTCAAAATTCCAGCAATTTGGTTCACCAGGGTTGGATGTTGAACCAGTTGGGGAAGAGTCGAAGGACTCTGTAAATGGCGTAGACATTGGTCCGCAAGAGGTTAAAAAAGACCCTACACTTGTAGTATCGCTCAAACCGTTAGCTCCACAATTAGCTGTTACATAAACATCATATTCTGTATTTCCGAAAAGACCCGAAAAGGAATAACTATTTCCGGTTGCGCTAAAACTCCCAAGAGTCCCAATAGGATCACCTTTGAGGCTGTAATAGACCGTAAAATTGGAACTACTACCAGCATAATTCCAATTGGCTGTAGCTGTGGACCCACCTATATTATTAAATGTGAGATTTGTTGGTTCTGGGCAAAGTTTTGTTGTTTTAAAGCTCAGTGGGTTTGCATAGGAAACGGAATCTGTACCATTGCTACAAACTTCTCCTAAGTAGTATTCGTAATCTGAATTTAAAGTTAATCCGGTTAAATAAACAGGAGGTTGCGTTCCTGTCAAAGACCCCGAAACAATGGTTCCAGAACCGGGACTAAAACCTGCAAGTCCGTATTCCAACCAATATGAAGAATTTCCTGAGCCAGGTAACCAATTAATTTTAGCATTGGTTGCTGTAATACTATCAACGGAAGCTAAAGTAGGAGGGTTTGCGCAAGACCCAGTAACATTCAATTGGTAAATAATGGAACCAACAAAACCTCTTGGATCATTTGCCATATTTGGGATAGAGCCTCCAAAACCAGTTGTTGGTCCACCTGCTCTCAACACCGCGTGTGTGCCATTAAAAAAATCAGGAACAAGGGGTGTAGATCCGCTTCCAGAATAGTTTGTGCTACCCGCAAGAACAATTCCCACTTTGCTTCCTCCAGGAATTAAAAGTGGGTTGAAATTTAATAAAGGTGCAACACCATTTACCAAAGTTCCTATTGTTACAGAAGATTGGTAAATAGACCATCCGTTGGCTGCGGTAACCGTTAACCGATCCCCAGCTTTTCCGTCTACTCCGCCCCATCTTATCCAAACATCTGCTGTGGTTGTGGTTGCTTTAAAGGCATTTAAAATTCCTGTGAGCATTATTGAGGAATTGGCTTCCACTTCTAGGGAAACCCCACTAGCGCTATTATTTGCTGGAAAAGTAGTAGTGATTGTGTCTTGAGCATTGAGTCCAAGGACACTTAGTAACAGAAGGAATGAGTAAATTAACTTCATCTTTTTATTTTGGTATTATTAATAATCCGATAAACTATTGAGGTTTCAATCGGAAAGCGAACTTCAAAATCCCTATTTCTTAGGTCCTGAAAATTTGATTTTGAAGCATTAAAAATTCTTTTTGAAAATTAGAATACTCCATTATCTAAGCTTCTACAAATTTTAACTATTCCTAGCGCAACGGCAATCAGGAAGAAACTGTAATTACCTAGGGTATTTACCCTAATCACCCTAAATAAAGAACTTTAATAGCTCTTTAAAAGTTTTGGAATTGTTAATTTCAAGCCCGATCAAAAATTTAAACTTTCGGTTCGGTCATTAATTAGAATACTAATTTAGCAGTTTCTACAATTCTAGAATCGAAAAATTAAAGTTTGACCTAGGAAATTATACCCCAATTATTTTATCTCCTTTTTAAAAGAGGAGCCCAATAATTTAAATACAATATTGTTTTTTAAAACATTGGAAAAATAAAACGAACACCCATGAGAGCTCCAAAATTCATTTTGTTTTTTTTCCTACTCCTGCTGTTATCATCACATAGAGTTTCGGCAGAAAATGTTGAAGATCTGGAAAGCGAAATTCGAAAAATTCATTCTTCTGTTGAAAAAATGATCAACTATTCGCCAGATAGTTCCATTCTTATTTTGAATTTGGCTGTGGAAAAAATAAAACTCCTCAACCAACCACAGCTGGAAAAAAGTCTATTAGCCGAAAACCACTTACGAAAGGCTGATTATTGGAGCGGCTTTGATGTAGACACATCCATTTTTTATCTCAACAAAGCCAACCGATATTATTTACAATATGTGGATCATAAAAAATTAGCTGAGATCTATATTCTAAAAGGCCAATTGGTAAAAATAAAAGGGAATTACGAGCAATGTACATTTTATGAAGCACTGCCAAATTTCGACACAGCATTAGTTCATGCTAAAAAATACGACCAACCCGATCTACTATCTTTTGTTTATTACGAAAAAGCCTTTACACTTCAATTGGCTGCTCTATGGCAGCAAAGTTTTGAAAATGCGATTCAATCTCTTCACTTTGCTATACTTTCCAAAGATTCCTTAAACATGGCAACCTCCTACTTTTTAATGGGGAGAATCTACCATCATTTTGGTCTTTTTAATTCTTCAGAAACTTATATCTCCAAATCAATTGATTACGGTTCGGGAATGTTTAAAATATATTCCATTATACATATTTATGCGGATGTACTTCTGCAAAATGCCAAAGTGGATTTGGCAATGGAAAATTACCAAAGGACGCTTGATATTTGTTTGGAAAAAAAAGATTTTAAAAAGGCCATTACCATTTACACCAATATTGGCCAGTCGAAATTTAAAAGAGGGGATTTTAAAGGTGCTGAAGAGAATTATTTCTCGATGAAAAAACTCTCGGAAATGGAAAATTATCAATCTTCTTTTACTCAACTATTTTCTGCTCAAATGCAGCACTATTGGAAAAATGAAAAATTGGCAAAAGAGAATTTAGCACAGTTTAAAAAATTGTCCAAAAATTTTGTTGCAAGGCCCCACACGGTTGACATGTACAAAGAAGCGGCAGATTTATTCGCCGCCATGGGAAATACAGATGAATCTGCTTTTTACTATAAAAAATGGGGATTGAAGAAAGACAGTATTTACACCACAACAAGTAGGTTGCAATTGAATGATTTGGAAAAGATGTTTCTTACTGAAAGAAGGAAAAACGGTGAAATTTCATTAAAAAATAGCGAGCTCAGTTCCAGTAGAAACCGACAAGCTACGCTCGGTATTTTATTAATTTTACTGAGCACTATTGGCGGTGGCTTTATTTACTTTATCCGAATGCGAGGTTTAAAAGAAAACCAAGCTTTAAAATTCGCTTTGAAAGAGAAGCAAATTGAGGAATTTATAAAAGCACAAGAAACGGAAAGGCAAAGACTAGCTAGGGAATTACACGATGGTGTTGGACAATCATTAGCCGCTTTAAAAATGCAGCTGCAATTCGATGAAAATCCAAAAGCAAATAACACGGCACTTAAAAGGGTGGATGATATTTGCAAGGAGGTTCGTTCTCTTTCTCATCAAATGATGCCCATGGTTTTGAAAGAAAATGGAATCAAATCGGCTATTGAACAATTAGTTGAGCTGAGTTTTTCTGCCACACCGATAGAAATTGACTTTGTGAGTACGGGCTTGCAAAATAGGTTGACAGACAATATTGAGATTCACATTTACCGAATTACCCAAGAATTGATCACCAATATTTTGAAACATTCCCAGGCTTCCAAGGTGGGAATCCAGATTTTGAAACGTGGAAATATTTTATTGTTGATTGTTGAGGATAATGGGATTGGAGTGAATTCTGGAGATAAAAACCAGGGAATTGGGCTCAGTAATATTCAAGCTCGTTTGGAATCCCTGGGCGGTGAATTGCAAATTCAATCTTCGGAGGAGGAAGGCACTTTTATTCGTGTTTCTATTCCTTTAAAAACAGGTTCAAACTTTTAATTTTATAGTATGTATTCGATAGTTCTTGCGGAAGATCATAACCTAATTATTGAAGGTTATAAAATGCTGATTAATAAAATTGACAACTTGGAAATTGTTGCTACTGCTTTTGATGGTCAACAAGCCATGGATGCAGTAGAAAAACACAGGCCCGATTTTTTAATTTTGGATTTGCATATGCCTAAAGTAAATGGCCTTGATGCCTTGGCCTATTTTTCTGAAAAATTCCCGGATACAAAGGTTATTATAATAAGCATGTTTGGTGATGCTGCCATGCATAAAGAAGTGGTTCGCTTAGGAGCAAAAGGCTATTTATTAAAAAACTCCGACAAAGAAGAATTCCTTTTAGCCATTAATTTGGTAATGAAAGGGAAGAGCTATTATAGCTCTGCGATTTTTGAAGAATTCACAAAATCTCCGGCTCTACCAGGGGCATCACCTGTAATTCCTTTGGTTCGATTAACAGGGCGTGAAGAGGAAATTCTTACCCTTATTGCAAAGGGATATACCAATAAGGAAATTGCAGAACAATTAATTGTAAGTCATAAAACTATAGATTCTCACCGAACCAATTTGATGAAAAAAATTGATGTTCATAATGTCACAGGATTGGTGAAATACGCTTTGGCTAATGGTTATGATGTGTAATTTTAAGAATTTTGCACCTGAAGGATATTTGACTTCTTAAAATAGCCATTACCTTTAGAGCATCTTATGGATCTTTTGAGCAATTTTATTCTTGGAGCTGGTATTCTGGTTCATTTTATTTTGATTTTCCTTCTCCTTAAAGGCAAAGAAAAAAATATAGAAAAACAAATTCTTAGTCTAATTTTTTTCCTCCTCGGGATGGTTATTATACATTCTTTTGGAGAATTAAACCATGTTTTATGGATGATCTATTTAGGTTTCCCCTTTGCTGATTCTATAGGTTTTTTAATCGGACCCTTATTTTATTTATACGTCCTTGCCATTTATGAATCCCAAATTTTAATTGGGATTAAACCATATCGACATTTTATTCCTGCCATGCTTTATCTGGCAATTATTTCAATTCCTTCTTTGGTATTTTCAATATTGGACAAGGAGGTTTTTTATTATTTGAAATATGTTAATGACCGTGAATATTTGCTTCATTTTCAGGGAATCTATTTGTTCCTATACGTCGCCTATTGCTACAAAAAGTTAGGAACATATCAAAAACTGTTAAAAGATCATTTTGCCAACCTCAATAAAAAGGATTTGAAATGGATTAAGTTCTTTTTCCTTGGAATTATGAGCCTAATGCTTTTGGATATTATTTTAGAAATCACATCGGTAACACAAAAAAACTTGAAGCTAGACCCCGACATTTTCATTACCCTTCCTCTTATTCTGCTAATTGTTTATTTGGCCTATTTTGGTACTACCCAATCAAAAATATTATTACCAATAACAGCTTTACAAGCAATCCCACAACCTGATCAGAAGCTTCCAAAAGGAGGGCATCATTTAACAAATGCCAGTGAGGAAGAAATAAAAGAGTTGCAAAAAAAATTGGAAGACAAACTGGAACTGGAGAAGATATATCGTCATGAAGATTTAAGCTTGGCCTCCCTAGCAATTGAAATTCAGACAACCGGCCGTAAACTATCCGCCTTATTAAATCATCATTTAAAAACTTCCTTTTATGATTTGATAAATCACTATCGAATTGAAGAAATTAAGGAAAGAATGGCAGATCCCAAATTTGATAAATACACATTATTGGCTTTGGCTTTTGAAGCTGGATTTTCATCCAAATCTAGCTTTAACCGAATCTTTAAAAAGGAAACTGGAGAATCACCCTCCGTTTACAAGAAAAAAATTCAGAAAAAATAGGTCTCAATTACACCAAAGGCACGATTATCATAATAGTTTAAGGCTCCTTTGCTTTCTAAACAAAAACTAATTATGAAAATTTTAAATCTTTTTACAAGCTTAATCCTGGCCTTTTCATCTTGCTCTAAAACCGATACGGTAAGTTCTTTTTCCGTAAGTGTTGAAATTGAAGAAAGTCATATTGTTTCCGGTGAATATTTCAGGCTAATTATAGAAGCCCTTGACACAGATGGGATTGAAAAAATTGATGTAGAAATCGAGGAGTTTAATTATTCCAAAACATTTGAAATTAATTCCAATACGGAGTTTTCAAAATCTCTTTCTATCCAGGTTCCCAATCATTCATCCAATGGAGAAGTAGAAATAAAAGCTAAACTAACTGACACCTCAGGGAATGAAATCTTGAGTTCATCAAGTCTTAAGATTAGTCTATAAAATCAATTTCACAAAAAAAAGGAGCCCGATTAATCTTCCAATTAATCGGGCTCTTATAAAAAATAGTGAAAAGGTAAAATTGAAATAAATCTGATTTCCAATCTATCCTTATTTCACATAAACCGTTTTTCGATTTACAAATTCCATCATACCATCTTTGGAAAGCTCTCTTCCAAAACCGGATCTTTTTGTTCCTCCGAAGGGTAAACGTGGATCTGACTTTACCAATTCATTAATAAAATAGGCACCATCACTAAGCTGATCGGCCATAGAAACTGCTTTTTCCACATCTGTGGTGCAAACGGTTACTCCTAATCCAAAAGGCGATAGTTCCGATAATTCAAAAGCATGTTCTATACTTGTTGCTTTAACCATTGCTGCTAATGGTCCAAAGGTTTCCTCATCAAAGGCCGGCATTCCTGGTTTTACATTCCCTAAAATTGTGGGTTCGTGGTAGCATTTATCTTGTGCTCCACCTAAAAGTAATTCCGCCCCCATTTCTAAAGATCTTTTCACCTGACTTTGCAATTGATCTGCTAAATCGACTCTTGCCAATGGACCAACTTTTGTTTCATTGGATAATGGATCTCCGGATTTTAGATTACGAACCGCTTCGGTGAATTTAGAAACGAATTCATCGTAAATTCCTTCCAATAGAATGAACCTTTTGGCTGCAATACAACTTTGACCGCAGTTCAGCATTCTAGCTACCAAGGCCGTTTTTACGGCGGCATCAATATCGGCATCTTCCCAAACAATAAAGGCATTATTACCTCCAAGTTCCAAAAGTGATTTTTTAATATATCTCCCCGCAATTTCGGCAACAGCAGAACCCGCTTTTTCACTTCCCGTTAAGGAAACTGCTTGTACCGTTTCGTGAGCGATTATTTTTTCCGTTCTATCGTGATGAACAATTAGGTTTTGGAAAACTCCTTTTGGGAAACCAGCTTTGGTAAAAACATCTTCAATTAATTCCGCAGATCCAAATACATTTGGTG
>CAKZNE010000156.1 GCA_937129395.1 uncultured Cryomorphaceae bacterium
TAATGGGCATAAACCCTATCAAAGTGATTAGACAATTCCACCCCTGTTTTCTTCTACTCTTGATCATGCTTTCTTTAAATAGTAGGCTTGTTGCTCAGCAGAAGGACAATGAACTCTCTGATGTTTACAACTATTCGCTCAAAGAACTTGCCGAAATCAAGGTAGTTACTGGGTCTCTTCAAGAGCAAATCGGTCGAGAGTCTCCGACCAACATCATGGTGTTTACCAAGCAAATGATAGAAGAGCTTGGCCAAGAAGAAGAAGATATAGAAGATGTTGATTTGGGCGAGATTGAAGAAAAAGATATTATGGATACATTTCGAAGCTATATGAATATCCTATATTTTTACGATCAAATAAAATTTTCTAAAGTTTTTATTAATAGTTTTTATTGAATAATACGTGCTGAATTAATTCACTAGTTGTGCTGAATTTTAATTTCTTGAGAATATTCCTTCTATGACCATCAACCGTATGAGGGCTAATAAATAATTTTTCACCAATTTGTTTACTGGTATAGTTTAGCATTAAGAGTCGAATTACTTCTTTTTCTCTGGTACTAATATTTTCCGAATGAGCTATTTTATCTGAATAGTTTTTTTCGAATAGGGTTTCATATTGCTTGTTGAGGTTCAATTTTTTTACCATGCCAATGATTGGTCTATTCTCTTCCTTACCAACAACCGTTGCGTGAGAAATGGCAATAACCGGTTTTCCAAATTCATCGAAATAGGTTGGAGTTTGGTGTTCCAATAAATTGAGATATTCACCTTTGCTATTTTTAACGCGGTAATTCCAAGTGTAAGTCAACTTGTCCCTGTCTTCTTTTTCCACTTTGCTCATGGTGAATTCCATTAACTCGTCCAAAACTTTCATCCATACTTTTAAATCTTCTGGGTGAATATGAGAAAACCAATAGGGGATTCCCTCCGTTTCCATTTTTTGCCTATCCAAACCCAAACTGTATTCAAAGTTTTTACTTACAAATGGATGGTTTTGGGTGGTGGTGTTGGTCATAATGGAGAATGACTCGTTTAATGGAAAAAATTCATCAAACTCTTTTAATAGATCAATCTGCGCTTTTATGTTTGAATTATTATACTTTTTATTTGTTTTAAAAATGCTATCAAATAACTCTAATGTTTTTTTGTCCATATTGGGGTGTTTGTCCATCAGAAGTTCACATAGTGACTCTTGATAAATGGGGGCTGTTTTTTTTTGCCCGGTTGGGTGTAGTAAAGCTGAGTTAGCTTGTTAAACAAAGAATAGATTTTATTCTATAGGTTGATAATTTGCTTTTCCTGTATATGACAAAAAATGAATTGAGACCAATCCATTTTATCTTAGATACTAAAGAATGCTAAAGTTAATTTTGATTGGTTTCCGGCTTAAAGTCAAAACTATAAGTTGGGCGCAAATCTGAAATTCTGATAATTACTTAATTAAACTAAAATTGAAAACCTTAAGCCTAGCATTTTAGTTCTAAGCTTAAGGTGTTTTGTTTTATTTTTTCTCAAGACCTTTAAAAACGGAATTTACCGCTCCAAAGTTTCCTTTCCCATTGCTCATATTACTGTAAATGGAAAGTGGTTCTGAAAAAGGATTTTCTCCGCTAAAAGCTCCAAGGTCTACCGTTTTTTCAAATTCATATTGGTCAAGAGAAACGGCTGTTATTTTTAAAAATAAACTATCTCCTCCAGTTCCTCCTCCATTAAAATCATGGTAGTTTAATTCGAAATTTCTGGTTTTACCATCAAATAATTCATCCCTTAAAAATGCTCTGGTGCCGTAAGTTCCTTCGTTATCTACCTCAATAAATTCGCTAAAGCCTTCGTAAAACTCCATGGTTAGGTCTGTTGAAGAAAAACCTCTGCCATAAAAATCATTTTTCATTTGAACTTCAATCTTATAGATATGGCCCTTCCCAGGTCTGTCTACAATACTTCCTTTTATTTTTTTGGTTGCCGCGAAATATTCGGCTGTTTCCACAATTGGTGCCCTTGGGACTATGCATGATCCTTCAACAGTTTCGTAGTTGGTTTTCGAAACCTTTAGTGTATATGTTTTGCCTAGAACAAATGGATATTGCGCTGTATATAAATAAACATTTTGCCCTCCAATAACTGAGGAATTTGGATTAATTGTTAGGGTAGCTACCGTTTGCCCATTCTCCATTAATAGTACGGTTGCATCATTTGCTATTTTTGGATTGCCACTCAGTGCTGGTGATGATATACTCACAATCGCATGGATGCTATCGCTAGCTACAATTTTGGAAGTTACGGCCAGTTGAGGATCCTCTGTCGGTAAATCAAATTCAATGGTCTTTTCACAAGCCAAAAGACTGAATGCTGCTAGTATTAAAATTAAATTTTTCATGTTGTTATTTTTTTTGGTTGTCTTTTTTTTAAAATGAAAAGATGTAAGAAACGGAAGGGATAATAGGGAATAAACTTACTTGCTTCACAACCGATTTATCTGCATTTACCCTTGAAACATAAAGGAAATATGGATTTTTTCTATTGTAGGCATTGTAAACACTTATGTTCCATGTTCTTTTTCCCCAACTCGTTTTTTTATGGAAATTCATTCCCAAATCCAATCTATGGTAAGCTGGTAAACGTTCCGCGTTACGATCTGTATAATGGGTTACTTCCTGAACATTTTGATCGTTATCAATAACTTGAAACCTTGAAAGCGGTGCTGTAAATGCAATGCCAGTTCCATAAACCCAAGTTAAACCCATATCAAATTTGTCGCTAAACTTATGGCTCACCACAATACTAAGATCATGTCTTCTATCATACTTATAAGAGTATTTCTCGCCACCGTTTAAATTATCAAACTGTCTGTTTGTCCAAGCGAGAGTATAACCAATCCAACCTGTTGTTTTTCCTTTGTTTTTTCGAACCAATAGCTCGGTTCCATAAGCTTCTCCTTTTCCATTTTTTTCAATGTTATTTTGCCAATCCGTTCCCGAAATAAAGGAAGCTCCTTCTTTATATTCAATGAGGTTGTCCATTGTTTTATAATAACCTTCCAAACTAAATTCCCAGGTATTTCCATTTAAGTTTTTGGTGGTTCCCAAAGCCACCTGCCTAGAATTGGAGGGGGCTACATCCTTTGTAGAACTTACCCATAAATCTGTTGGTAAACCAATTCCACTATTGGAAATAAGGTGGATAAATTGAGTCATGGAAGCATAAGAGGCTTTTATAGACCATTCATCGTCCACTAAATAACGTGCAGAAACTCTGGGTTGAAAAGAAGTGTAAGTTTTATCTGATAAATTATAAATGGAATAATGTAATCCAGCATTTACTCTCCATCTTCTATTGATATTCCAATCATCTTCCGCATAAACATACATGTCGTTGGAAAGAATATTATTACTGAGGTTAAGGATGGAATCAAATGAAACTCCATCATCAGAACCTTGAAATTGCAAAACCCCAGGTTTAAAGTCGTGTCGTGTAAAGGAGGCTCCGAATTTCACATTATGGTTGCTTACAGGTGCATATTCATAATCCAATCGCAAACCATAATCTCTAATCCTGCTAAAGTATTCTTGCTTTTCCAAATCAAATCCATCGTATTTAGATTCACCTCCAACATTAAATTCATATTGACTGTAGGTGGCAGTTAGGTTGCTAAAAAGTTTGTCATTATAAAGGTGGTTCCATCTCAATGCGCCAGTTTGATTACCCCATTTTAGGGACGCTTCATCATATCCATTTGAACTTACATCCTTTGAATAAAATTTATCATCACCACCGTAATAACTCAAGTAAACCCGGTCATTTCTAGAAAAAATGTGGTTGACCTTGGCATTCAAATCACCAAAAAAGTAACCTGCCTTGCTATCTCCTTTAATAAAGGGTTGAGCTAAAAAGTCGGCATAAGTCCTTCTTCCTGAAACAATAAAAGAAGTTTTATCCTCCCAGATTGGGCCTTCCAAAGTTAGTTTACTCGAAATCAACCCGACAGATCCTTCTCCATGAAATTCCTTCATATTTCCTTCCTTCATAGAAATATCGAGTACCGAACTTAGTCTACCACCATAACGTGCTGGAAAACCACCTTTGGTTAATTGTACATTCTTAATTGCATCGGCATTAAAAACCGAAAAGAAACCGAATAGGTGAGAGGCATTGTAAACAGGAACCCCATCCAATAAAATTAGGTTTTGGTCTGGACTACCGCCACGAACATAAAAACCAGTGGTTCCTTCCCCACCAGATTGTACACCTGGTAAAAGTTGAATGGTTTTAATAATATCTACTTCCCCAAGAAAGGCAGGAACACTTTTAATATCCTTAATACCAAGATTAATGGTACTCATTTGGGTGGTTTGAGCTTGAATTTCTTCGGCTGTTATTTCAATCTCATTCAGGGTGGTAGATTCTTCCTTGAGCTGAATATCTAGTTTAATATTTTTCCCAAGAATTACCTTTTTCGAAAAAGGCTGATAACCGATGTAGCTTACCGCAATTTCCGCGGTTTTTTCTGGAATGGTTAAGGAATAAAATCCATAAGTATTAGTGGTGGTACCATAACTGCTGCCCGGTACGAAAATATTTACACCGATTAAGGTTTCTCCCGAAGCGGCATCTGTTATATAACCGCTTACTGTTTGCTGTGAAAAAGCAAAGAGACTAAATAAAAAGAGTAAAAGGGTGAGATTTAGTTTTTTCATTTTTATGTTGCTTGATTTAGTTTGTTGTTTTAGAGGCAATTACCATCTTTAAAATGGTAAGTATTATTTGTTTTTTCAATCGTAAAACTCATGAGGATTTCCAGTTCGTTTAAAACTTCATCCAGACTGTTATGGGTAAATTGAGTCGTGATTTTACAATCCTTTAAATTTTCCAGGTTGCTAATGCTAAATTCTACTTGATAATAGGAAGCTAATTGTTCCAAGGCTGTATTTATATTTTCTCCTTTAAAATCAAAATTGCCATTAAACCAACCTAAGAAATTAGGATCTTCAATTTTTTGCTGATTTACAGCTCCTTCTCTTAACACCCCTTCATCACCTTTCAATAAATAAATGGCTTCTTCACGTTTCTTATTCCAAAAGGCAACCCTTCCGCTTGTAACACTCACCTTTGGGTTTACTGCTTTAGAATTAAAATTAAATGAGGTTCCTAAAACTTCAATATGAGCTCTTTCAGAGTGAATGATAAATGGTTTTTCTGGGTTTTTACTCACATCAAAATAAGCCTCACCATCCAATTCCATAGTTCTGGAAAACCAATTAAACATTCTGCTCACTTTTAAAGTAGAATGACTGTTTAATTCTACAACGCTACCATCTGCTAATTGGATGCTTTCTCTATTGCTTGTAGTTTGGTAGGTTTTGGAACTTGATAAATAAATGGATCCGCTGAATAGGGCTAACAATAAAACTGCTGCATATTTAAAAGCCGCCTTTTTAAACAAAGGGAATAACTTTCCTTTTTCCTTCTTAAAATTTTGATCCTTGAATTTTCCCCATTCAAAATCAACATCCAAAGTAGGACTGCTGGTAATAGTAGAGGCCGTATCCCAAACTTTTTTTAAATCCTCATAATGCAATTGATTTTCAACATCCGCCTTTAGCCAAAAATTAAGTTCATTTTGCAACGTTGAAGGATTAATTACTGCACCTTTTGAAGTTTTTCCTGGCGCATTCATAATTACTCTTATTGAATTATTTGG
>CAKZNE010000157.1 GCA_937129395.1 uncultured Cryomorphaceae bacterium
GGCAGTTCGGTAAGGGTTCGATCATGAAACTTGGCGCGGACAATCCGGTGACCGAGATGGAATCCACGTCGACTGGGTCCTTGGGGCTGGATATTGCGCTGGGGATTGGTGGTCTGCCTAAGGGCCGGATCGTGGAAATCTATGGGCCGGAAAGCTCGGGTAAGACGACGCTGACGCTGCATTGCGTTGCGGAAGAGCAGAAAAAAGGCGGCGTCTGTGCCTTCGTCGACGCCGAACATGCGCTGGACCCGCTTTATGCCAAGAAACTTGGCGTTGATCTGGACGAACTTTTGATTTCGCAGCCTGACACCGGTGAGCAAGCACTGGAAATTGTGGATACGCTGGTGCGTTCGGGCGCGGTGAATATGGTCGTGGTCGATTCGGTTGCTGCTTTGACGCCGAAATCCGAGCTGGAAGGCGACATGGGTGACAGCAGTGTTGGCGTTCAGGCCCGTTTGATGAGCCAAGCCATGCGCAAACTGACCTCTTCCATCGCGCGTTCCAACTGTATGGTGATTTTCATCCACCCTAAAAGTGCCGATGGCGTATTAATAGAACTAAACCAGCCCATGAGTTAACTATTGACCAAGGAACACAACACGAACAATCCCCTCCCCTGGCAAGGGGGGGATTAAAGACTAAAAAGTGCTTTTCCTATGACTAGCTCTAGGGTGATATTAACTTGAATAACCGGAACATCATTATGTCTGATAAACAAACAGCATCTGATAAACAAGCTCAACATAAAGCTTGGGAAGAACTGGCCACTAAACAAATGAAAGGCCGCCACCCAGATGATATGGCTTGGCAGACACCTGAAGGCGTGCCGATCAAGGTGCTTTACACTAAAGCAGATACTGAAAAGCTCAAATATAATGATACGCTTCCGGGTATAGCACCCTATGTTCGTGGGCCGATGGCTACTATGTATGCTGGCCGACCATGGACGATTCGACAATATGCGGGCTTTTCTACTGCTGAAGAGTCCAATGCGTTTTACAGAAAAAATCTAGCGGCAGGTGCGCAAGGTGTATCGGTGGCTTTCGATTTAGCCACGCACCGAGGATATGACTCTGACCACCCTAGAGTAACAGGAGATGTTGGTAAAGCTGGAGTTGCTATTGATTCGGTTGAGGATATGAAAATATTATTTGATCAGATTCCACTGGATCAAATGTCAGTTTCCATGACAATGAACGGGGCTGTAATTCCTATAATGGCTTTTTATATTGTGGCTGCGGAAGAACAAGGTGTTAGTCCGGAAAAACTTTCTGGAACCATCCAAAATGATATTTTAAAAGAGTTTATGGTGAGGAATACCTATATCTATCCTCCCCTACCTTCTATGAGAATCATTTCCGATATTTTTGAATATTCCAGTAATAAAATGCCTCGTTTTAATAGCATTTCCATTTCAGGCTACCACATGCAAGAGGCTGGAGCTACTGCTGACATTGAGTTGGCCTATACCCTAGCCGATGGAATGGAGTATATAAAAACAGGATTAAAATCCGGATTAAAAATTGATGATTTCGCTCCTAGACTTTCTTTTTTCTGGGCTATCGGGATGAATCATTTTATGGAAATTGCAAAAATGAGAGCGGGGAGATTACTGTGGGCTAAAATTGTAAAACAGTTTAATCCAGCTAACCCAAAATCCATGGCATTAAGGACTCATTGCCAAACTAGCGGCTACAGTCTTACAGAACAAGATCCATTTAATAATGTTGCCCGAACAACCATCGAAGCCATGGCAGCTGCATTTGGTGGAACCCAATCCCTCCACACCAATTCTCTAGATGAGGCGATTGCCCTACCCACAGATTTTTCAGCACGTATTGCAAGAAATACTCAGTTAATTATTCAAGAAGAATTGGGAATTACCCAAACGGTAGATCCATGGGGAGGTTCGTATTATGTTGAGTATTTAACGGATCAATTGGTGGAAAAGGCCTGGGCTTTAATTGAAGAAGTGGAGGAATTAGGAGGAATGGCAAAAGCTATTGAAACCGGAATTCCAAAAATGAGGATTGAAGAAGCAGCAGCCAAAAAACAAGCTCGTATTGATTCTGGACAAGAATGGATTATTGGAGTAAACGCTTATAAAAATGAAAAAGACGAACCCATTGAATTGTTGGAGGTTGACAATGAAAAAGTAAGGGACAGTCAGATTAAACGACTAAATAAAATTAGAAGTGAAAGGGACGAAAACAAGGTTGAGAATGCCCTTAATGCTATAACCGATGCTTGTAAAACTGGTAAAGGAAATTTATTAGAGTTGGCTGTGAATGCTGCTAGATTAAGAGCAAGTTTGGGTGAAATAAGCATGGCTATGGAAAAGGTTTACGGAAGGTACACCGCAACCATTCGTTCCATTTCTGGTGTATATTCCAAGGAAATGAAAAAAGACAGCAAGTTTGAGAAAGCCAAAAATTTGGCTGATGATTTTGAAGAAATTGAAGGTAGAAGACCAAGGATTATGGTGGCCAAAATGGGCCAGGATGGTCATGATCGTGGTGCTAAAGTGGTAGCTACTTCCTTTGCCGATTTAGGTTTTGATGTGGATATCGGTCCGCTTTTCCAAACACCTGAAGAGGCAGCTTTGCAAGCCGTAGAAAACGATGTCCATATTTTGGGAGTATCTTCTTTGGCGGCTGGACATAAAACCTTGGTTCCCCAAGTAATTGAAGAATTAAAAAAATTAGGCAGGGAAGATATTATGGTAATTGCGGGAGGAGTAATTCCTCAAAACGATTACCAGTTTCTTTTTGATTTAGGTGTGGTAGGGGTATTTGGACCAGGAACCGTAATCCCAGAAGCAGCGGCTAGGATTTTAGAAATTATGATTGAATTAAGAAAAGACTAAAACTATGTTTGGCAAATTAGGAGATATGATGGGAAATATTCAGGATGCAAAAAAGCAGATTGAAGAAACCAAGGAAAGGCTGAATCACATTTCAATTAGCGAAAAATCCAGTAATGGAAAAATCGAAGTAGAAATAAGCGCAGCACGAAGAATTAAGGATTTAAAAATCGACGAAAGTCTAATGGACAATCCCGAAGAATTAGCAGACAACCTAATTAATGTATTAAACAAAGCTTTGGAAAAAGCAGATTCGGTAAATGAAACAGAAATGAAAGGAGCAGCTTCTGGAATGATGAACATGCCAGGAATGGATAAACTTTTCAAATAAATTGACCGATTTTATAAATCCAAATAAAAACCAACTTTCTAGGTTTAAACCCAAAACTTTAGATGCTCAATCTCTTTTAGATCAATTGAAAAGAGGAGATCGTGCAGCATTAAGCCAGGCTTTAACATTGGTAGAAAGTAAAACGGAAGGTCATAGGAAAATAGCAGATAAGCTGATACAATTGGCCTTGCCCTTTTCTGGTAAATCCATTCGAATTGGTATTACAGGTGTTCCTGGTGTTGGGAAAAGCACTTTTATTGAAGCCTTTGGTGAGCATTTAACTCAAGCGGGAAAGAAGCTTGCTGTTTTGGCAATCGACCCTACTAGCACCAAAAACAAAGGAAGCATCCTTGGGGATAAAACAAGAATGGAAAAGCTTTCTGTGAACCAAAATGCTTTTATCCGTCCCTCCCCTTCTTCTGGATCTTTAGGCGGTGTGGCTCATAAAACAAGGGAAGCTATTTTGCTTTGCGAAGCCGCTGGTTTTGACGTGATTTTTGTAGAAACAGTTGGTGTTGGTCAATCCGAGACTATGGTAAAATCTATGGTCGACTTTTTTATGCTTTTGATGCTTGCTGGTGCTGGTGATGAATTGCAAGGAATTAAAAGAGGTATTATGGAAATGGCCGATTTACTTGTAATCAATAAAGCCGATGGTGATAATATTATAAAGTCAAAAGCGGCGAGTGCAGAATACAAAAGAGCTCTTCACCTTTTTCCTCCTAATGAGAATGAATGGATTCCAAGAGTTGCCGTTGCCTCGGCTTTAGAAAAAAGCGGAATGGACAACATTTGGAAGGATATTTTGGAGTTTAATAATCAGCAGCAACTAAAGGGTTATTTTGATAAAAACCGCCAAGCGCAGCAAATGGATTGGTTTGACAATCTTCTGATCAGCCGAATGACAGAAACTTTTTTGAAAGGTCAGGCAGATTTGATCCAGCAAATTAAATTAGACATTCGAAATGGCCAGTTAAATCCAAGTGCTGGTGTTTCTAAAGTTTTAGAACAAATTTCAAAGGCCTAAGAAAAATTCTTATTCACTAATTTTAAGGCTTTGTCCCTTTATTTCCTTTTTTGCCTTTCATTTTCTTTTCATCCTTCCTTTTTTCCTTAGCTAAATAATCATCTCGCAATTCTTTTTCATTCTCTAAAGTTGGAACTTTCATTCGGTCATTGTTTAAATTCACAAAACCATATTTATACTTTTTCTTTTTGGAAGCAAAAAGGAAGAGGGTGTCCCCTTGTTCTTTTTGACGGGCCATTGTGTATTGAATTTTAGCATCACCGCTTGCAAAACCATAATCCGATCTTTTGGTTTTAGCACCAGTTTCCAAATCTATGGCCACAACAGTAGGAACAGATTTTCTAACATTACCCATTGATTTCAAATCCTCGAAATCATGGACTCTTGATTTATTTTTAGAATGATCGTTATAAATAATGTAGAGGCGATCATTAGATAATCCAGCAACATAGGACATTTTTAAATAGGCACCCGTTGTACTCCACCAGGT
>CAKZNE010000158.1 GCA_937129395.1 uncultured Cryomorphaceae bacterium
ATAGAGAGATGAAAGCTCCAAGTTAAGGCGTCGATTAGGCCTTTAAAATGAATTGATAAAAAACGGCATTTGATTCCGAAACAAACTGTGGTTTTCATCACTTTCCTTTACCCTTATTGCTTAAAAGCAAAAGCTTGACAACCTTTATATGAAGTACTTATTTCTATTTTTATTTTTATACTTGAAAACAGAGGGTCAGGTTGATTACCCGCGTATTTGTTTTGAAAAAGAATTTGTTTATAGTGATAGCGCAAATGGCGAAAAAGCAGTTTGTTCTTATATACCAACAGGAATAATAAGTTTTGATGACGGTAGTAAGATTATTTCAACAGAGTTAACAGTAAGGTTTCCAAATCGATTCGAATTAGATTGGAGAAATAATGATTATCGGAAAAAGATTAAGAATTATCAAACTAAGGAGCACGGAAGCTCTGGGACAGTTTTTTGCTTGGATTCAAATCAGGAGAAAACCTGGGAACTGATTTTTAAGGACGAAAAAGCGGAGTTCATTAAGAAATTTAATGATTCTTCATTTGTGGTTGTTGGAACCCATATTAATTTAAAACATGTTTGGATGGCCCTTATAAGTCAAAAGGGTGAGATTGCATGGAAGAAAGATTTTAAGCACAAAAGACAAATTTTCACTTCTTCCCTGGCAGTACATAATGAATGTATTTACCTTTTACATGAATCAAGGGGAACGATTCTTTATCACACTAAACCCAATACGGTTAAAAAACATAGGTTTTTTGAAACTAGTGAAAATGATGATTTGTATTTAATGAAAGTTGATTCCAAAGGTTTTAGAAAATGGAGGAAAGCCATTGACAAAAGAAAAAATTCAACCTCCTATGGAGATCAGCTTTTTGTTACGAATGAGAATATTTATTTGACCTATAGTCATATTGGGCCTGAATTAGAGTTAAATGGTCACACCTACAAAAGCAGTAAAAAACTAATAATGCTCAATTTGACGGGGCGAGTATTAAAAAACTTAAAATTTGATGGAAGAACTTTAATAAATACCTCAGGTGGCCTTTTGTATTGTACTTCGGCAGATGATGACACCCTAAATTTTTACAGGGGTGATTCATTAGTAAAGAACTTCGTTATCCCCAATGATATTAAGAGATTTTGGGTTAACGGGGCTTTTGTAATGGAAGATCAACTTGTTCTTTTTGGTTCCAATAATAATAACCTAGGTGTACTTTTGATGAGCTTTGACCTTAAGTTCAATCTTAATTGGTATTGGATTAAGGAAGGTGAACGCCTAATAGAACCAGGAGGATATTGTAAAAATAAAAATGGATCATTTTCTATTGCGGCCGAAAAGTGGAAGAAGACTGATAATGGATACATACGATGGATTTATGTTAATGAACTAGAAAAAAAAGGTGTTACACAAACCTACAGGCCATAACCAATGAAATGTATCCCAATAATAAATAGGTGATTTATTTCCTAAATTACCACCTGCCAAGCAATTGTCAATACCAAGCCACATTAGACCAAATCACAAGCAATGAACTACGAAGAGAATCCTAGAAGTATAAAATATCATGTGAAAAAATACCTTCACAAAAACAAAGAACGGTTTCAAAATAAGTCCTTTATAGATTTTCCCGCAGGAAATGGAATAACCACAAGAATTTTAAAAGAAATTGGATCGAATCCTATACCATTTGATTTGTTCCCTGAGTATTTTAATATTGAGGGAATGAATTGTGAAAGGGCCAATATTGTTGAAGGCTTACCAGTAGAGGATTCTAGTTCAGATTTTCTCATTTGTCAAGAAGGAATTGAACATTTTTCTGATCAATTGGCTGTTATTAAAGAGTTTAACCGTGTATTAAAAAAAGGTGGCGGATTGATTATTACAACGCCAAATTACTCCAATTTAAGGGCAAAAATGAGCTATTTTCTTTCGGAAAGCGAACGTTACAATTCCATTATTGCTCCTAACGAATTGGACAGTATTTGGATGTCGAAACAAGAAATTACCAATGAAATTTATTATGGGCATATTTTCCTTATTGGGATTTTAAAACTTCGCTGTTTTGGGAAACTCAGTGGATTTAAAATAAAACACATTCAGCCAACAAGGGTAAAAACAGCATCGATAATTTTTCTCATCCTCTTTTACCCCTTCATTCTTAGTTCAAATTGGATAACCTATAGGAAAAGGCTTCGAAAAAATAAGAACTTCGACGACGCCACAAAAAAGGAGGTTTATAAAGAAATATTCAAGCTATCCATAAACCCGAAAATATTAGTGGACGGACATATATTCGTAGAATTTGAAAAGGAAAAGGAACTAAATGAAATTGCAAAAGACTTAAAAAGTATGCATAAAGAGTTTGGTCGTACCTAAAACGTTTACCCAATCTAAATCCGATATTTGTGTTAGATATAGTGAGATTTAAAAAATCCTTTATTCAAAGCAATATACAATGGCAAAACAGTTTTTAAAAATTCTATTCCTATTTCTTTCAGCATCATTGTCTTATGGGCAATCCATGGAAGAGATTTTTAGAATTTTGCCGAGCGAATACACCCCTAAACTAACTGCATCTTCTAAGGACTCTTTGCTGCAATTTGGGTTATATACAATTCCAGGTGGAGATAGTATTGAAACTATGAAATGCTTATATACTTCGGACACGAATCAAATCCAATTGGAATATAATTTTTCAACCGGACAGTCTGGATTCATTCGAATAGAATTAGGGAAATTCAAAAATATTGAGGGCGAAACTGTTATTGTTTTTTCCAAGTATGGCGGTCTTTCCAGGTCTTTTAATCAGCATAAACTTCTAACTTTTGATTACTTCAAAGGCCGTTTAATTTTAAATAAAAAACTAGGTTTACCCGAAACCATTCCAACCAAAGAATTTCTAAAAGACGATTTCCCAGACAGCTTAAAATCACATAAAATTGTCCTTAGCTCAAGCTATGACTTAAACCCTGAGGAATTCAACTCAATTGCTTATGAGATTTATCCTCAAACTCAGAAACTAGCCAATTGGGTTAAAACATACACTTTCTTATTCATTTGGAGTGGGGAGGAATTTATAAAATGGGAGAATATAAAATCTAAAGAAATTATTGGGAGATGGGTAAGGTTAGACTCCATAAGGCACAACAAAAAGTGGATTCATATCACAGACACCCTTAATTTCAAATACTATAAAGACCCCTTGGGCTATGGAAAATCGAAACTAGGATATATTGTTAATGTCGCTCCTAACATTCACGGTTTTAACCAATCCGGATTTTCCTTTGAAATTGTGGATTCCATTAATGGATATTTAAACTCCGAAGGCTTTTTTGAAATTGCCGGAAGGTGGCAGTTGGAAACTTTAAAGGTTAGAATGGTATTGACACCAGACAAAAGACTTTTTATTTTAAAAGATATTATGTCAAAAACATCCCCTATTGGATATGATAAACTGAAACTCGAATACAATAAGGTAAAATGATCCAAGCTTAAAACTGAGGAATACTATATTAAATATTATCGAAAATTAACCGCGGATGAATCATATATTAAGACCAATATTTGGAGTAATTTCCCTTCCAATCGGATTAACACTTATAATCCTATTGATCTGGCTTATTGATTCGAAACCCAATGGAATTACGGATAGTCGGGGTGGTGAAGGATTTGGTATTTTAATTTTAGGAGGAATAGCCGCTTTTTTTTATCTGATGGTTTGGACGATTAAAATGGCCCAACTAGGAGAGAAAAGCAAAAACAGCGGGGAAAAGAGAGTTTACAAAATTTCCATTTTATCAGCCTATATTTTAATGGGGCGTGTGTATCTGACTACAATGTACATTTGATAAAACAGGAAAAATACTTGGATTAGGCTATCCTGCGGGTCCAGAGATTGATAAGC
>CAKZNE010000159.1 GCA_937129395.1 uncultured Cryomorphaceae bacterium
TACCTTCTTGACGAGCTTGGTCTTTTGCTACTTCCAATTCGCGAGCTACAACATCTGCATTGATGTCTTCTTTCGCCAATCCTAGTGGGTTCATTGCAGCAACTTGCATTGCAACATCTTTACCTAATTCCTGAGCAGTTTCAGGACGAGCAGTTAAACCGACTAAAGAAGCCAATTTGTTTCCTGCATGAATATATGCAGAAACATAAGCCGCTTCAATTTTTTCATAAGCACCGATCTCGATCTTCTCACCGATAACACCAGTTTGTTCGATCAATTTCTCATCAACAGTCATACCGTTGAAATCCAACGCTTTGAACGCAGCCAAATCAGCTGGCATAGAAGCAACTGCAAGATCCAAAAGATCCGTTGCCAACTTCACAAAACCATCGTTTTTAGCAACGAAGTCTGTTTCACAGTTCAATGATATCAAAACAGCAGCAGTAGCATCAGCGTTTGCTTTTGCAATTACAGCACCTTCAGTAGCATCTCTGTCAGCTCTCTTTGCAGCAACTTTTTGTCCTTTTTTTCTAAGAACGTCAATTGCAGCGTCAAAATCACCTTCTGCCTCAACCAATGCCTTTTTACAGTCCATCATTCCGGCTCCGGTTTGCTTTCTTAGTTTATTAACGTCAGCAGCAGTTATTTTTGTCATCACTTGTTCTATTTAAATAACAATTATTCAGCAGCTTTTTCTTCTTTAGCTGGCTTCTCAGCAACTGGTGCTTTTTCCGCTTTAGCTTCAGAAGCTTTCTTCTCTGCTTTTTGTTCTTTTTGTTCTTTTTGAGCAGCTGCTTGTTCGTCTTTATCAGCTTTACGCTCTACCAAACCTGTATTTACAGCACCAACAACATAACTCAAAATGGTGTTGATTGATTTTGATGCATCATCATTTGCAGGAATTGCAAAATCTACGATCTCAGGGTTAGAGTTTGTATCAACAATACCAAAAGTTGGGATACCCAATTTTTTAGCTTCCGCTACTGCGATGTGCTCTCTTTTGATATCCACAATGAACAATGCTCCAGGTAGACGAGACATGTCAGCAATAGAACCAAGGTTCTTTTCTAACTTTGCGCGTTGACGATCAACTTGCAAACGCTCTCTTTTAGACAATGTATTAAAAGTACCATCGACTTTCATTTTGTCAATAGCTGTCATTTTCTTAACAGCTTTACGAATAGTAACGAAGTTAGTCAACATTCCACCAGGCCAACGCTCAGTGATATAAGGCATGTTTGCCGTTTCTGCATTTTTAGCAACGATTTCTTTCGCTTGCTTTTTTGTTGCTACATACATAATCTTTCTACCAGAAGCAGCAATTTTTGCCATTGCTTCTCCAGCGATATCTAATTTTGCATGTGTTTTGTAAAGGTCAATGATATGAATACCATTGCGCTCCATAAAGATATAAGGAGCCATTGCAGGATTCCACTTACGTGTAAGGTGACCGAAATGCACCCCTGCATCTAACATTTGTTTTACTTTGTCGTTTGCCATTTTTTTAAAATCTGTTTACGTTCACTAAAATCAACTTATTGGTGGTTGCTCTTAAAAGAACTCGCCCAATAAATTTGGATACTAAACCAAATAAGATATTAACGTTTCGAGAATTGGAATTTCTTACGAGCTTTCTTTTGTCCAAATTTCTTACGCTCCACCATACGTGGATCCCTTGTTAATAAGCTGTCTGGCTTCAAGGTTGCTCTAAATTCTGGATTAATCTCACAAAGACAACGCGCAATTCCTAAACGGATCGCTTCTGCTTGTCCTGTAATTCCACCACCTTCTACGTTTACTTTAACATCGTAGGCTCCCATTGTTTCAGTAATAGCAAATGCTTGCTCTACCTTATAATGTAAAGTCTTCGTGTCGAAGTAATCTTTAAAGTCTTTTTTGTTTACGGTAATTTCTCCTTTACCCTCTTGTACGAATACACGAGCAATGGATTTTTTTCTTCTACCGATAGCGTGCGTTACTGCCATATTATTTAATAGTGTTTAAATCTAAAACTTTAGGTTTTTGAGCCTCTTGTTGGTGCTCAGCTCCTTCATATACATGAAGATTGCGGAACATCTGACGACCTAACTTGTTTTTTGGAAGCATTCCTTTAATTGCATTTTCAACAACCTTGATAGGCTGTTTTGCAAAAAGTTCTGCAGGAGTACTGAATTTCTGACCACCAGGATATCCTGTGTGAGAAACATATTCCTTATTTTCAACTTTACTTCCGCTAAGCTTTACCATAGAAGCATTAATCACAACTACATTATCACCACCATCAACGTGTGGAGTGAAGTCAGTTTTGTGCTTACCTCTCAAAACAAAAGCAACTTTCGATGCCAATCTTCCTAGAGTTTGTCCTTTAGCATCAACCACAACCCAATTTTTGGTTACAGTTTGCTTATTTGCGGATATAGTTTTGTAACTGATAGTATTCACAACTATTTTATTTTTAATCTGTTACGTATACAATTATACCTCCCCTAAAATGGGGCTGCGAATTTACAATTAAATATCTGAATTAGCCAAACATAGTTTGCTTAAATTCATTGAATTATCCTCAGGTTTTCAAATCCCCGCGAAAGCCGGCAAATATAGCTTTTCGTTCCACAGCACATTCCTTTACTTCTTTTCTTATTTCATCAAGCCCCGACTTGCTTTATAAAGAATCGATTTCTCCTATAATTATCAATGCTTTACCGATTTCTAAGCCTTTCTATTGGTAATAAATCATAAGTTTGTAGGCTATATAATATAAGTATGAAAAGAATTTCCCTATTATTTTTGCTACTTCTTGGGACAATTACGTCGCATTCCCAGCAGATTCATCGCTGTGCCACGGACGAATTCACTGAAGAACTTAGCAATTCAGATCCAGATTATCTTCAAAAAGTTTTACAAACCGATGCCTTTTACAATAACCTAGACTTTGCCGAGGTTAAGAATAAAGCTCAAGGAGTTGTTTACACCATTCCGGTTGTATTTCATGTTATCTATAAAGATTACCGTGATAATATTAGTAGGCTTCAACTTGAGGATGGTCTTCGGATATTAAATGAAGATTATAGACGAACGAATGCCGATGCATCCAATCTCCGTTCTATTTTCACTTCCGTCGCTGCCGATTGTGAAATCCAATTTGAATTGGCCAAAACAGATCCCAACGGAAATTGCACCGAAGGAATTACAAGAACTCAATCTGCACTTTCTGTTAATGCCAGAGATAATGTGAAAAGCTTGATCAACTGGGATAACAGTAAATACTTAAATATTTGGGTAGTTAATAGCATTAGCTCTAGCAGTAGTTCAACCGGCACCGTGCTAGGTTATGCTTATTTACCGGTTTTTGGAAACCAACCTTTTGCACAGGACGGGATTGTATTAAGGCATGACCAAATTGGTGTAATTGGAACCGCAGTAGATTCCCCTATTTCTAATGCCGCAAACTCTAGAGGCAGAACCTTTAGCCACGAAGCTGGGCATTATTTAGGCTTACGTCATACTTTCCAAGGTGGTTGCAATGGTTCTGGTGACGGGATTTCAGATACCCCGCCAGTGTTGGAAGCTAATGATGGTTGTGATCCTGCTACAAATACTTGTAATAATGACAATCCAGATCTTCCGGATATGATTGAGAATTATATGGATTATTCTAATGGATCTTGTCAAAACACATTTACAGCCCAACAAGCATTAAGAATGAGAGCTACTCTACAAAACTCTAACCTTAGGCTAAACCTTCGTAGCACCACAAACCTAGCAGCAACTGGAATTACAAATCCTCCAAACTGCCCTACACCCATTGCCATTGCAGAACAGGATAAAAAAGTGCTTTGCGCAGGAGAATCGGTAAACTTTTTTGATGCTAGTGAAGATGGAGATCCTACATCATGGACCTGGACATTTCCTGGCGGAACACCTGGAACTTCATCCCTAGAAAACCCTTCTATTGTATATAACACACCGGGCGTTTATGATGTGATACTGTCCGTAAACACTGGCGGAGGCACAAACTCTGTTACCTATACCAAAAGTGTTAATGTAAAAGCTGTAGGTTCTACAACATATTATCCGAACTGGTCTGATGACTTTGAAAACATAAGTACTCCTTCAGCAGAAATTTCCATATTAGATAATGGTGATGGTAAAACATTTGAACTGTTTACCCAAGCAGGAAGTAGTGGAACACAATCCCTAAAACTCGATAATTTCAATGTAAGTTTTGATGAAGAGAAGGATGAAATTGTTTCCCCGGCTATTTCAACCCTTTTCACCAAAGATTTGGATTTAAATTTCGATTATGCCTTCGCTGCCAAAGCAGATGCAAACGATGATGAGCTAAATATTTATGCTTCCGTGGATTGCGGTGAAACATGGATCTTAAGACGTTTTTATAGAGGGGGACAATTAAGAACTGTTGCCAATACCACCCAAGCCTTCACTCCATCTGGGGCAGGAGATTGGGATTCCAAATCCATAAGTTTTGATGCCTTTGTAGGACCAGACCCTTTATTAATAAAATTGGAGTTTGTTTCGGGTGGCGGGAATAATTTTTATGTAGACAATATCCGTTTTACAGGAACTATTGGTCTGGAAGAATACGATTCCAAATCAATAGAGCTTTATCCTAACCCAGCTAAGAACTCCATATCAATAGATGGTAGCAATGGTTTTGATCTTAAAAATGCCAGCATTAGCTTCCGCGATGTTTCTGGAAAAGCAATCCTAATGTTAGAGAACACTAATATTGATGGTGAAGAAAATTGGAAAATTGATTTGACGAGGCATCATTTAGCTCCAGGAGTTTATTTGATTTCAATTGCAAATGACCAAAATCAAAAAGCTTTTAAGAAGTTGATTATTGAATAAGATAATTTATATAGAACTAAAAATCCCCTGCTAAAATAAATTAGCAGGGGATTTTTTTTGAATGTTATTCTAATTAATGAGCCTCAAGCCAATTATCACCAAAACCGAAATCTACAATTAAAGGCACTTCTGTGTTGGCGGCTGTTTCCATGGCCTTTTGAATTATGGGTTTTACCAAATCCAATTCTTCTTTAGGTACATCAAAAACCAATTCGTCATGCACTTGTAAAAGCATTTTGGTTTTGTAATCCGATTTCTCCAACTCTTCGTGAATATTAATCATAGCCAATTTAATAATATCGGCAGCGGTTCCTTGTATAGGTGCATTTACTGCATTTCTTTCCGCATGACTTCGAACCATTGCATTTCTAGAATTGATATCCTTTAAATATCTTCTCCTTCCAAACATGGTTTCTACAAATCCATCCTTGCGGGCCAATTCCTTTTGGGATTCTATATAATCTCTTATTCCTGGGTAGGTTTGAAAATAGGATTTTATTATTTCAGAAGATTCCGACCTGCTCAAAGTTGTTTGCTGACTTAAACCGAAGGCGCTTACTCCGTAAATTATTCCAAAATTCACCGTTTTGGCATTTCCTCTTTGTTCTCGTGTTACCTCATCTAACTCCACTCCAAAAACCTTGGCTGCAGTTGCTGTATGAATATCTTCACCCTTCACAAAAGCCTCAACCATGGACGGATCTTTGCTAAATTCCGCTATCAACCTCAGCTCAATTTGAGAATAATCCGCGGCAAGCAAAACATGATTTTCATCCCTGGGTATAAATGCCTTTCTCACCTCTTTTCCTCTTTCCGTTCTAATAGGGATATTTTGAAGGTTGGGATTATTCGAACTCAACCTACCTGTTGCAGCAACGGCCTGATTGTAGGAGGTATGAATTCTTCCCGTTTTAGGGTTTACCAAATCTGGTAGAGTGTCTACATAAGTAGATTTAAGCTTTACCATTTGTCTGAAATCCACAATTTTCTGCGCTATTTCATGTTCTTTGGCCAATTCCACCAAAACATCTTCAGCTGTAGAAAACTGGCCACTTTTAGTCTTTTTAGGCTTTTCTACCAATTTCATTTTTGCGAAAAGCACCTCCCCTAATTGTTTTGGGGAAGCCACATTAAAATCTTCGCCAGAAATTTCTTTAATCTCTTTTTCCAGAAGGGCAATATCAGATTCCAGTGTTTGAGAAAGACTTTTTAGTGCCGGAACATCGAGTTTTATTCCTTCCATTTCCATATCGGAAAGAACATTTACCAATGGCATTTCTATATTTTCAAATACGTCTTTGGTTTTTCCCAAATTCAACTTTTCTGCAAAAATTTGCTTTAACTGAAAAGTAATGTCCGAATCTTCACCAGCATATTCTTTTACCAAATCTAAATCGGCATCCCTCATGGATTTTTGAGACTTTCCTTTTTTTCCAATTAAGGTTTCAATACTTACATTTTGATAATTCAAATAGGTTTCCGCCAATACATCCATATTATGACGCATATCGGGTTGAATTAAATAATGGGCCAACATGGTGTCAAACAAAGGTCCTTTGCAATCAATCCCGTAATTTTTTAAGATCGATCTATCGTATTTTAAGTTTTGAGCAATTTTTTCAATTTCTTCATTTTCGAAAAAGCTTTTAAACTCTTCCAATAGACTTTGTTCCTCTCCTTCCGGAATATTTACATAATAGGATTTACCAATTTCATAACTAAAGGCAATACCTATTATTTGAGCTTTACTAACATCCAAACCTGTTGTTTCTGTATCAAAGCAAACTGATTTTTGTTTTAATAAATTTTTAAGAAGAATCTTTCTTTCCAAAGGGTGATTTACCAATTGATATAAATGATCTTTACTACCTATGGTATGAAAACCGGTTGGTGTATTTGGCACTTCAGAAACTTCCGCTGGGGCCGAAAACAAATCGGTTTGGGTTCCCTCTGAAATTACCGGAGCCGCTGTGGCCGTCTTTTCAATATTTCCTCCTGTTACCTTTCGAATGAGGGTCCTAAATTCAAGTTCGGAAAATATTTCTGTTATCTTTTCTTCATTGGGTTCATTCTTCTCAAATTCATCCGCGTCAAACTTTACGGGAACGTCAATAATAATTCTGGCCAACCATTTAGACAATATCCCTTGCTCCTTATTATCGCGAATCTTTTCGCCAAGCTTACCCTTTATTTCATGGGAATTTTCCAGCATTTCCTCCATACTTCCATATTGAGCCAATAGCTTTTGAGCCGTTTTTGCACCCACTCCAGGTAAGCCTGGGATATTGTCCACAGAGTCACCCATCATCCCCAAATAATCAACGACCTGTTCCATTCTTTCAATCCCAAATTTGGCTTGTATTTCCGGAATCCCCCAAATTTCGGGTGGATTACCAGATCGTCCGGGTCGGTACATTTTTATATTTTCTGAAACCAATTGTGCGTAATCCTTATCTGGAGTCATCATAAAAACTTCAAAACCTTCTTTTTCGGCCATCTTCGCTAAAGTTCCAATTACGTCATCTGCTTCGTAACCATCTACACCAATAAAAGGAATATTAAAAGCTTCTAAAATTCTTGCTATATAAGGCACAGAAATTTTTATCGCCTCAGGAGTTTCATCCCTATTGGCCTTGTATTCCTTAAAAGCTTCGTGACGAAAAGTTGGGGAAGGTGTATCATAAACCACCGCAATATGAGATGGCTTTTGTTTTTCAATTACATCCAACATTGTGGTTACAAATCCAAAAATGGCAGAGGTATCCATTCCATTAGAACTCACACGAGGATTATTAATAAAAGCGAAATAAGCTCTGTAAATTAGAGCAAAAGCATCAAGTAGGAAGAGTTTCTTTGGATTCTCCGACATAGGTCAAATTATTTTCTGCTAAAATTAATATTCTATTTGTGGAAACTGTAATATTGACCAAGTTTTGCATTGCAAATTTTAGATTCTTGTTCCCATCTGCACTAAAGCAAGGAAAAACGAGTTTTGAGCAATCAGTAATTTATTTTCATGAATACCCTTGTTATGATTTTTCGGCTTGCCCTATTCGTTGCCTTTATGCTTCTTTTGGATTATTACGCCTTCCAAGCTTTTAAAACCGTTTTTAAAGACAGCTCCCTAGTAAAATGGATTTATTGGCTACTTTCTTTTGGCTTGATCGCTTTTATTCTTTTTGCCATGTTCAATTTTAATCGCAGCTCTGGGCCAAACGCTATAGTTCAAATATTAATGGGCGCCGCCATCCTTTTTATTGTTCCGAAATTGTTTCTCATCATTTTTATGTTTGGTGAAGACATTGTACGGTTCAGTTTGGGTATCTACCAAAAAATCTCAGGAAATGGACAAGAAGAATTCCTAATGAGCCGAAGGAAATTTGTTAGTCAGGGTGCCTTAGCGATAGCCACAATCCCCTTCCTTGGAATTATCCATGGAATTTGGAAAGGCAAATACAATTATAAAGTTATCCGCAAAACTCTGGTTTTTAAGGACCTCCCAGATGCTTTTGACGGACTTACCCTAACTCAAATTTCAGATATTCATTCTGGAAGTTTCGACAATGCCGAGAAGGTTGCTTATGGTGTGAATTTAATAAATGAGCAAAATTCTGATTTGATTTTGTTTACTGGAGATTTGGTGAATAATAGAGCCGATGAAATGGAGCCTTGGAAAGAAACCTTTGGGAAATTAAAAGCCCCGATGGGAAAATATTCAATTTTAGGAAATCATGATTATGGGGATTATGTGAAATGGGATTCAAAAGAAGATCAACAAAATAATATGTTGAAACTTTTCCAAACCCATGAAGAAATCGGCTTCAAACTATTGCGAAACGAAAATGTACAGATTGAAAAAGATGGCCAAAAAATTGACCTCATTGGCGTTGAAAATTGGGGCGACTCTTTTGTAAAACATGGAGATCTACAAAAGGCCACTGAAAATTTAGATGGCGAGTCTTTTAAAATATTAATGTCCCACGATCCTTCTCATTTCGATAAGCAGGTGAAGCAATTTGGAAAATTTATTCATTTAACCTTAAGTGGCCATACCCATGGGATGCAATTTGGAATTGAAATTCCAGGATTCATCAAATTCAGTCCTGTTAAATTCAAATATCCAAAATGGGCTGGGCTTTATCAGGACTTGGGAAGGTATTTATATGTTAATAGAGGATTCGGATATCTCGCATTCCCAGGCAGAGTAGGGATTTGGCCAGAAATAACAGTGTTGAAACTTAGTAAAAGTGAAGCTTAATTCAGTAGGCTTTTCTTCTTAGATTCGATCTGTTTAATAATCAAAATCCTATTATGAAATTACTAAGTGCAACCCTTGCCTTTTCTTTATTATTTGCCTTAAGTTCTTGTGAAGATGACAATTCTACAACAAGCACAACTACTACAAATAATAGCAACACCAACTCAAACCTTTCCATTAACACAATTCTTCCAGGAAATTGGAATATTGATAATGTGGAACAAAAAGGCGGGAAAAATTATTTGCCAGGCACCTCTACCTTGGTAAGCACATTTACAGGAATAGGAGAGAATGTTTCCGGATCCATGGACTTTAGTGCCGATCCAAACCTTCTTACTTCTAGTTTGTCTTACGATATGAAATTAGATATCGCATTTCAAAATCCTGCAATTCCCAACCAAACTCCTACTATTCCGGGACCAGCTATTAACTCCAATGGAACTTGGGCATTTGACGCTGATAGCAGCATCGTATTCACAGATTCCAACAATATGAAAAAATACTATACGGTAGAAAACAAAACTGCCAGCACATTGGAATTATCAACTCCAGTAAACACAACAATTACCGGTCAAAACGCAGGTTTTTCACTGCATATCTTCCTTTCCAAATAAAAATATAAACCCTTTATTATCTCTTCCCTTTTGGTTTAAGCCAATCCAAAGGGAAGGAATTTTACTAGTTTAATCTTTATATTATATTTGGAGTCTCCCAAACAAAACTAAAAATGAGAATTTTATTTTCTGGCCTTATTGCTTTTTCTTTATTTGCCATTAGCTCCTGTAGCAAACAACCAATTGAGGATGTTACTCAAGCCGCTTTATCCGATATTTTAGTAGGAAATTGGAAAGTTACATCTGTAAAATATACCCAAGAAATAGATGTTGCTTCACTTTCCTATACAAGCCACCAAGCCAGTGGTTTTTTCACATTTACGGAGGATTCCACCTACCACGATGTAAACTTTACCTATAAAGTAGCAGTAGATGGACAGAGCGTTGATATTGCAGGTCAAACCAGTCAAAACGGGTATTACTCATTACCTGAAAAGGATTTGGACCAAATAGAGGTAATTGACAAACAAAGTTCTTCTATTGTGCGCTACGAGACAAGATTAAGAACTGCTACTAGTATGACATTAATTTACCAATACATAGAATATGATGCAGGAACTGGATTCAAACTTGTAGATCGTTATTCTTTTAATTTGGTAAAAGCCTAAATTCTTTTTACTCCTTACTTAAGTTCTCCAACATATCTTTTACCATGGCGTCTAAATCATAATCATGCTGCCATGCCCAATCCTTTCTTGCTCGGCTGTCGTCCATACTTTGTGGCCAGCTTAGGGCAATGTCATTTCTTGAATCTATAGCATAGGAAATATTAAAATTTGGGAGCTGGGATTTAATCTTGTCCGCCAAAGTTTTTGGATCAAAACTAAAAGCACTTAAATTATAGGAAGTACGAATTTTCACATCCTCACTTGGAGCTTCCATTATTCCAATGGTGGCCTTTATTGCATCTGGCATATACATCATTGGTAAAACAGTGTTCTCCGCTAAAAAACATTCGTAGGAATTGGTTTTTAATGCTTGATGAAAAATATCCACCGCATAATCTGTAGTGCCTCCACCAGGTTGTGTTTTATAACTTATAAGTCCAGGATACCTTACGCTTCGGACATCAACTCCATACTTTTTATGGTAATAATCGCACCAAAGTTCCCCTGATAATTTACTAATTCCATAAACAGTACCCGGGTCCATAATGGTGTACTGTGCGGTATTGGTTCTAGGGGTGGTTGGTCCAAATGAAGCAATACTACTTGGCCAATAAACCTTTTTCAAGAGTCCATCCTTGGCCATATTTAAAACAGAAAAGAGGCTATCCATATTTAATTTCCAACCAGCAGCAGGAAATTTCTCGCCAGTTGCAGAAAGCATGGCTACTAAATGGTAGACTTGGGTTATTTTATACTTCTTTACTACCTCCAGCAAACGGTTTTCATCCAAAACATTAATTTCTTCAAAGGGACCGCTATTCAATATAAAATCTACGGGTTTTTTAATATCAGAAGCCACCACATTATCATTTCCATAATCCAACCTAAGTTGCATAATAAGATCTGTTCCAATCTGGCCTGATGCACCTAAAACTAAAATTTTATCCGTCATATTATTTTCTGCTTTAGAGCAAATATAAGGGATTGAGGGAGCAAAAAACTATTCTTTTTTATCTAGCATTTGAAGCGCCTGAAATAGAGCTAGAAAAATTAGAAAAGCAAAAAGAACTGACAATTATCATAAGCTAAATCAATAGGAGGGCTTTTCTTTGTTTCTATTGTAAATTTGCATCCAAAATAAATTGTAGCTAGATGGATCCGAATGCCGGAAAAAAAGGTCTTATCAATAAAATGGGACCTGAAGAACTGCGGAAAAAATTAGAAGCAGAGGACTTTAAAAGAAGGACTATTTCGTTTTATAAATATGTGATGATCTCAAATACCGATGTAATGAGGGATCAACTATTTATGAAATGGAATGAATTGGATTGTTTGGGAAGAATTTATTTGGCCAAAGAGGGAATCAATGCACAAATGAATATTCCGGAGCACAATTGGGCAGAATTTGTAGAACACCTTTATTCCATTGAAGAATTTAATAAAGTGCCTTTTAAAATTGCTGTGGAGGATGAAGAAAATTCCTTTCTAAAACTTACTGTAAAAGTTAGAGATAAAATTGTGGCCGACGGATTAGATGACGGCTTTTTTGATGTAACAAATGTTGGAAAACATTTAGACGCACAACAATGGAATGAAGCAATAGAAAGCGGGAATGCCATTGTAGTAGATATCCGCAATCATTACGAAAGTGAAATTGGCCATTTTCAAGGTGCTCTACTACCCGAATCTGAAACTTTTAGAGAAGAGCTTCCCGAGGTTTTGGATATGCTAAAAGGGAAAGAAGATCAAAAAGTTTTGCTGTATTGTACAGGCGGAATTCGTTGCGAAAAAACCAGCGCTTTTCTAAAACATCATGGCTTTCAGGATGTTAATCAATTGCATGGTGGTATTATCGACTATGCACGACAAATTAAAAAGGAAAACCTTGACAATAAGTTTAAAGGGAAAAATTTCGTTTTCGATGATCGCCTTGGAGAAAATATTAGCGATGAAATAGTTTCTAATTGCCACCAATGTGGTGAACCTTGCGATGTTCATATTAATTGCGGTAACAAAGATTGCAACTTACTATTTATTCAATGTGATTCTTGTGCCGAAAAATTTCAGCATTGTTGTTCTGTAGATTGTAAAGACATCGCACAATTGGATCCTGAAAAACAAAAAGAGCTGCGAAAAGGAAGGAAAAGTCCAAAGAGATTTCACAGCCATAGAAAAGCAAACTTAAATGTGGATAAGGAGTAAACACTCCTGCTTCACACAATAATATAATTACATTTACAAAGTAAAAATACGACTATGCCCTTTTATCAAAAACTAGGAAAAATACCTCATAAAAGACATACCACATTTAAAAAACCAGATGGAGGACTTCATTACGAAGAACTTTTTGGAACCATTGGTTTCGATGGGATGTCTACTCTTTTATATCACTTACATCGCCCAACCCAAGTTTGTGAAATTGGTGAAGCAATTGATCTTAGTCCAAAAGTGGCCATTAAAAATAATATTACCAGCAAAATGTTGGCTGGCTGGAATGTGGAACCAAAAGATGATTTTTTAGAATCTAGAGTTCGGGTTTTGGTGAATAGTGATGTCCATATTGGTTTGGCCGCTCCTCGCAAAAGCATGACAGACTATTTTTATAAAAATACCGATGCGGATGAGGTTTTATTCGTTCATAAAGGAAAGGGAAAGCTTCGCACTTTTGTGGGAAACATTGACTTTGATTATGGCGATTATCTGGTAATCCCTCGTGGAATGATTTACCAAATGGAGTTTGAAAGTGAGGACAATAGACTCTTGGTAATAGAATCCTTTAGTCCGGTTTATACACCTAAGCGATACCGAAATTATTTTGGACAGTTACTAGAACATTCTCCATTTTGCGAAAGGGATATTAGAACCCCTCAAGAAATTGAAACTCACGATGAAAAAGGCTCTTTTTTGATTAAAATTAAAAAAGGAAATATGTTGCATCAGCTCAGTTATGCTACACATCCTTTTGATGTTGTTGGCTGGGACGGATACAATTACCCCTATGCTTTTAATATAAAAGATTTTGAACCAATAACCGGAAGAGTTCATCAACCGCCCCCAGTTCATCAAACCTTTGAGACCAATGCTTTTGTGATTTGTTCTTTTGTTCCAAGGCTTTATGATTACCATCCAGAATCCATTCCCGCACCTTATAATCATAGCAATATTGATAGTGATGAAGTGCTTTATTATGTAGATGGTGATTTTATGAGTCGCGCTCATGTAGATAAAGGCTTTATTAGCGTACACCCAGCAGGAATTCCTCATGGTCCCCACCCTGGACTTTATGAAAAATCAGTTGGACAAAAAGAAACTTTGGAATTGGCTGTAATGATAGATACTTTCAAGCCGCTTCAGGTTACGGAAGAAGCTTTGAAATTAGATGACGGTACCTATTGGAAAAGCTGGGTAGAATAGTCCCTTATTTTTTAATAGTATTAAAGGAATAGCCATTTTTTTTGAGAATTTGATTTCGCTTAATAATTCTTAACAAACAGGATCAAAAAAGTGAAGGCGACAGATCTGTTTCTAAATTTGCTGTAAAACTAAAGCCTAGAATGGCTTAGAATTTTAGAAATCAATTTTCTCAAAAACCTTAATTAAAAAAGCCTTTCCTTAAACCACCTTTTTATGGGAAAAATGAATTTACTCAACAACTAAACTAGAAAATTCAACTGTCTTGATTTTTTAAAGATTAACTATTCGTATTCTTCCAAAACAAATCCAAGAAAATAAACGTTTTTTAAGGATATTCTATGAATAAAAAGCATCAAAAGGGCCTAAAGTCGAGAATGACTGGGGTAAATCAAAAAAGAAAAACCCAGCCTATCCTTAGATAAACTGGGTTGACAAATTCTTAATCTCGTAAATTCTTAATCGAACCTTACTGTTAAACCAAGGTTCACAGCAGACACACCATATCCTAGTTCTAGGAAGGCACCAAGATTATCGGTAAAATGGTATCTAGCACCTAAGTAAACTCCCGGTACTATCCCACTTAAATCAGTGTCAAATAGGTTTTCAAAAGCGGGATCGTCAATATCAAATCCTACGGAATTATAGGCCACCATTATTCCTGCATAAGTATCTACATCGTCAATTAATTCTTTATGATAAGATCCTCTTGCACCAAACACTAAATAAGAATAAGTCGCCTTTGCGAAAATTAAATCTTGTTCGGAGGCTGTATAGCCAACAAATGCACCTACACTTATATTATCATTAATTCCGTATTCATAGGAACCACTAATTGGAGGAACAGTAGCATCTCCACTCAGTCCGAATGCCGCAAATCCAATTCCAATATTAATATTACTTTGCCCTTCATCATGTTGAGCATTACTAGTAAAACTAAATAACATTGCACTAGCAAATAGAATTGAATACAATTTCTTTTTCATAACTATAATTTATTTGGTTGCCTACTCTTGAAGATTTTCGGCTTACTCTCGGTCGAATATATAAAAATAAATCACAAAGATCCAACCCAAGACTCCAAACTTTTCAATATTAAATCCTAAGCTTTTTATTAACTTCCTTGTTTAAGAATAATCAATCAGTTTGAGTACACAAAAAGAACCCTTTATTCAATAATTAAAGTTTGGAGGCGAAATTCCTTGCTCAACCCCAAGTCATTCACAAACAACATTTCTTACATTTGTCCAAACAAAATTATTGGATATGGATGCGATATATGATTCGAGCTCACTTAAATTAAAAAAGGAGTTTTTAGACGCAGAAGATTTCCTTCCTTTAAATGGAACGGACTATATAGAACTATATGTGGGTAATGCCAAACAAGCTGCTCATTTTTACAAGACCGCCTTTGGTTTTCAGTCATTGGCTTACGCTGGATTGGAAACAGGAATGAAGGATCGGGTATCCTATGTTTTGAAACAAGATAAAATAAGGATGGTACTTACTTCTCCGCTTGGACCAGGAGGAGAAATAAATGAGCATTTAGACAAACATGGTGACGGAGTAAAAAATGTTGCTCTTTGGGTTGATGATGCAAGTAAAAGTTGGAAGGAAACAACCAACAGAGGAGCAGAATCTGGTTTTGAACCTAAAACTATTGAGGATGAAAATGGGAAAGTAGTTTTATCTGCCATTAAAACTTATGGTGATACAGAGCATATTTTTGTGGAAAGAGGCGCTTATGATGGGATCTTTTTACCTGGATATAAAGTTTGGGAATCTGATTACAATCCAGAAGGAGCGGGTCTAAAATTCATCGACCACATGGTAGGAAATGTAGGCTGGGGCGAAATGAATAAATGGGTTGAGTTTTATGCCAAAGTAATGGGTTTTGCTCAATTAATTTCTTTTGATGATAAAGATATTTCTACAGATTACACCGCTCTTATGAGTAAAGTGATGACCAATGGAAATGGAAGAATTAAGTTCCCAATTAACGAACCAGCGGAAGGAAAAAAGAAATCTCAAATTGAAGAATACTTAGATTTTTACCATGGTTCTGGAGTACAGCATATCGCTGTGGCAACCGACAATATTTTAGATACCGTTACCAAACTAAAAAGTAATGGTGTAGAGTTTCTTTATGTTCCTACAAGCTATTACGATGATCTTTTAGATCGTGTAGGTCCTATAGATGAAGACCTTGAAGCTTTAAAAAAACTGGGTATTCTTATCGATAAAGATGAGGATGGCTATTTATTACAATTGTTTACCAAACCAGTAGGAGACCGTCCAACTTTATTCTTTGAGATCATCCAAAGAAAAGGAGCAAAATCCTTTGGTAAGGGAAATTTCAAAGCTTTGTTTGAGGCCATTGAAAGAGAGCAAGAATCTAGAGGAACTTTATAATTCCTTTTACTAATAAGGAAAGCCTTTTCAGCATTTGGAAAGGCTTTTTTTTGGCTTCATAATTATTTTAATAGCTTTAGATCTTAACTTGGAGCAGAATTGAAAACATTAAATTTTTAGCTTATTAATTCTGTTCTATCTTAGTTTTTAAGCAAAACAAAAAGAAACATAAATGGGAGACCATTCCCTTAATTCGTTAAAAACTTGAAGCTCTTTTTATTTATGAAGTTAAAATTCCTAATTGCTTTTTTAATCATCTTTCAAAACGGATGGGCTCAATCCATTTCTGGGGTGGTGGTTGATTCTAAATCAAAAACTGCTTTGCCTTTTGTAAACATTACTGTAAACGACGGTGAATTTGGAACGGCAACAGATATTGATGGAAAATTTTCCCTTCATGAAAATATTGGTGAGATAAAAAACATCAGCCTTAGTTATGTGGGTTATGAAAAGTTAAAACTCACCGCCATTGTTGATGGAATCGTAATTTCAATGACTGAAACTCGAGCTCAATTAAATGAAATCACCCTTCTCCCAGAAGAAAATCCTGCCCTTCGAATTATTAGAAATACAGTAAAGTTTCGGGACGAAAACAATCCCAATAAAATTCCCGCATTTAGTTATCAAACCTATTCCAAATTCTTTATAACCCTAAATACAGATTCTGTAAACCCTGAAATTGAGAAACGAGAAATTACAAATACCGACACCTCTTATACCGAAATAGACTCTTCTAATTTTCAGGTGGTTAACTTTATTGAAAAGCAACATTTGTTTTTTATGGAATCGGTAACGGAAAGAAATTTTTTGGCCCCATACCGGGACAATGAAACTGTAATTGCCAGTAGGACATCAGGCTTTAAAAGCCCAATGTTTTCTCTTATTTCCTCACAAATGCAGTCCTTTTCATTTTATGAAAACTACATTAATATAATGGGGAAGGAATACCTCAACCCCATAACACCTGGAAGTGATTCTAGGTATTATTTTATTTTGGAGGATACTTTTATTAATTCAAAAAAGGACAGTGTTTTTGTAGTTTCTTTTCGCCCACAGGCCAATTATGGATTTGAACCTATGGTTGGAGTTTTATATATTAATTCTAGAGATTGGGCCATCCAAAATGTTATTTCTTCTCCTTTTGAAAGTGATGATATTCAGATAAAAATTGAGCAACAATATGAAAAGTTTGGTGACCATACTTGGTTTCCCGTACAGCTAAATGCCGAATTAAATTTCCCCTCATTAACGGTTAATAATATAATTCCTTATGGCAGAATCCGAACAGCATTAAATAATATAGAATTAAACCCAAACTTTAAAGCTCGAGATATTAGTTCCGCAGATATTACCATTAATGATGATGCTATTGAACAAGCGGCAATAATACTTCCACAATACAGAATCGACACCCTTAGTGATCAAGAATCTACCACCTACCAAGTTATTGACTCCATTGGAAAAGCGAATAATATTGAGGCGAAAATGCTTATTATCAACTCTTTGGCGAGAGGTTATATTCCCTGGGGGCCTGTAGACTTTGGTTTGGATAAAACGATTCGATATAATTTTTATGAAGGCTTGCGATTGGGCGGAAATGTGTATACAAATTCTAAGGTGTCCAAATGGTTTAGAATTGGTGGGTACTTTGGTTATGGGTTTAAAGATGAACGGTTAAAATATGGTTGGGATGCCGAAATTCCTGTCAACAAGAAGAACAATTTTAAATTTACAGGAGGTTACCAATTTGAGATTTATGAAAGTGGAGGAACAGAGTTTCTACAAAGAAAAAATTTCGGGATTTCGGTTAATGTATATCGCTTATTAAAAATAATGCAATGGGATGAGGTGTCGCGGTATTATGCTGGTTTCACTTACGACCTCATGCCAAAAACCCATCTTGAGGTAAAATTCCAAAGAGAAAATAGATATACCGTAGGAGACTATGGTTATTTATATAATAATGGTGAAAATCAGGTTTTGAGAAATGGTTTTAATTTCACCGAATTCATTGGCTCCATACGATATGCTCCAAACGAAAAGTTTATTGAAGGAGGGGGTTTTGGAAAATTCTCGTACGAATTAAAATACCCGATTCTTTACCTTCAATACACTCAAGGCCTTAAAGATATTTGGCTTTCCGATTTTGATTATAAAAAGGTAGATGCCCTTTATGAAAACCAATTTCCAACATTATGGCTCGGTACTTTTACTATTATTGCCCAAGCAGGAATTATTAGCACGGCGCTACCCTATTCAAAATTATATACCAATATGGCTAATATGACAAATGCCGATGCAGCCACAAAGAGGTACGCCGCCATTGCAGATCGACATAGTTTTGAGACCATGAGGGTAAATGAATTTTTATCAGACACTTATTTTCAATTTTTGTTTAGGCAGGATTTAAAATCCATGCTTTTTAGAAGAAAGAGTTTTGCTCCACATCTGGAAATTGTTACCCGTATGGCATGGGGAACTTTAAGAAACCCAGAATCTCATTTTAACCTACCAACAAAAAGTTTGGAAAAAGGATTTTATGAATCTGGTTTAGAATTTAATAATTTGTTGAGTAATAAAATTGGATCCATTAAAGCAAGTATTGGTCTTGGAACCTATTACAGGTATGGCCCATACACTCTTGAAGGCTTCGAAAATAACTTTGCATTAAAGCTTACTTCCAAACTTATTTTCTAAAAATAATTAATTCTTAATCCATTTTAAGTGTTTCTTTAAAAGTGCTTATTTTGGTGGCCTCTAAGGAACTGCTGAATTTTTTTATGTTTACTATACTTGCTCGTAAAATTCTGAGAAATAGGACTGCTTTTTTAGCGGGTTTGTTTCTATGTACTGCCTATATGATTTTCCAAGCCAAGGATGCAAGTATAAGCTATAAATTTTCGAGGTTATTACCTACAACAGACTCCACCCAAATTATTTATGATGATTTCCAAAAAACCTTTAAACAGTCTGGAAATACAATCATTTTGGCTATTGAAAACTTTGACGTATTTGCTCCAAAAAATTTTGAAAAGTGGCATCAATTTGAAAGTGATCTAGGTTCCCTAGATGGGGTTCAAGGAGTATTATCCCCTACACAAACCTTTCACATAGAACGGAATGATAGCCTAGAGCAACTGGAACTTTTTCCTTTCCCGCGTTCTTACGAAAATATTGATTTAGATTCCTTAAAAAACGAATTCTATAAAATGCCCTTTTATGAAGGCTTACTTTATAGCAATGATAGGACAGCAAGTTTATTATTAATTCAAATTGATCCTGAAGTACTTTATATCAAAAAGGTTCTGCCCCTGGTAGAGGATATTAAAGCAAAAGTCAAAAAATTTGAAAAGGAAAATGATTTAATCATTCATAGTAGTGGCCTGCCCTTTATTAGAATGGCAAATACTAGGAAAACATCAAGGGAAATATTCATGTTTATTGGTTTGTCATTAACCATAACCAGTCTATTACTATTTCTTTTCTTACGAAGTTTTAAAGCGATGCTCATCTCCCTACTGGTTGTTAGCATAGGAGTTTGTTGGAGTTTTGGATTGATTCATAGTCTAGGTTTTAAAATCACCATGTTAAGTGCCTTAGTTCCGACATTAATCATTGTTATTGGCGTTCCCAATTGTATTTTTCTTATTAATAAATACCATGCAGAATTTAAGGAACACGGGAATCGGGTTTTGTCTGTACAGAGGGTAATTAGACGCATTGGCGCGGCCACTTTACTTACCAATACCACAACTGCACTAGGTTTTGCAGCTTTAACCTTAACGGATAGTGTTATCCTACAAGAATTTGGGATTGTTGCTGCTATTAATATTTTAATGGTTTTTGTAATATCCATAATTATAATCCCCATTTTTTACAGTTTTTCCAAGCTTCCCAAACAAAGGCATTACCAGCATTTAGATAAAAAATGGGTCAACTCTTTTATTTCGGGACTAGCTCATATTATCGAGAATAAAAGAAAGCAAGTTTATTTTACAGCAATAGCCTTTGTGATAATTGCAATTTGGGGAACCTCTAAAATGTATACCACTGGTAGCATTGCCGAAGAAGTTCAAGAAAATGATCCCTTAAAGGTTGATCTACGTTATTTTGAAGATAAATTTGGTGGTGTTGTTCCCCTTGAAATATTAATTGATACAGATGATCGAAATGGAGTTCAGCGTTTATCCACACTACAGCGAATGGATAAGCTACAGAAAGAGCTTGCAAAATTCCCAGAACTATCTAGGCCAGTTTCTATTGTTGACCCGATAAAGTTTGTAAAACAGGCGTATTTTAGAGGAGACAGTTCCTTTTATGACTTGCCTTCTACCGGGACAGAAAAGACCTTTATTTTTTCATATATCCCAAAAGAAGAAACCCAAAGGGACATTATTACATCATTAGTAGACACTAATGGAAGAATTGCTAGAATCACAGTACAAATAAAGGATCTTGGCACTGATGAAAGCAGAATATTACAAGCCAAAATAAGAGCTACTATCGATTCCATTTTTGAGCCCAAACGCTACGATGTAACCATAACCGGTGCCTCGGTAGTTTTTCTAAAAGGAACAGATTATTTAATTCGGAATTTGGTTTTAAGCTTGGTCATTGCCATTGGAGTAATCGCATTTATTATGGCCCTCCTTTTCCGCTCATTTGCAATGGTTTTGGTTTCTTTAATTCCAAATTTATTTCCCCTTCTTATCACCGCCGGAATTATGGGTTTTGTAGGAATACCATTAAAACCCAGCACCATTTTAGTATTTAGCATAGCCTTTGGGATTTCCGTTGATGATACCATTCACTTTTTGGCAAAATACAGATTGGAATTGCGTTATTCCAACTGGGATATCAAAAAGTCCATTTTCAATGCCTTAAATGAAACTGGGGTGAGCATGTTTTACACCTCTATTATTTTGTTTTTTGGTTTCAGCGTTTTTATCGCTTCCAGCTTTGGTGGAATCGTTTCGCTGGGTATCCTTGTTTCCGTCACTTTAATCGTAGCAATGATTAGTAATTTAATATTACTTCCTACTTTGCTCATGAGTTTGGAAAAATTAGTAGCCAATAAAGAATTCGACAAACCTCTTATCCGAATTTATAAGGATAAAAATGATGAAGAAAAAGAGGATCAAAAAGAAGTAGAAGAAAACGAAAAAGAGCAAAATCTATGAAAGGAATAATACTAGCTGGAGGATCAGGAACAAGACTCCATCCTCTAACATTAGCCATTAGTAAGCAGTTAATGCCTATTTATGATAAGCCAATGATTTATTACCCTCTCAGCACTTTGATGCAAGCTGGTATTAAAGACATTCTTATTATTTCCACCCCCCACGATATGCCTCTTTTTCAAAAACTTTTAGGAGATGGCAGCCGAGTAGGTTGCAATTTTCAGTACACGGTGCAAGAAGAGCCAAACGGTTTAGCTCAAGCTTTTGTTTTAGGTGCAGATTTTATTGGTGACGATAGTGTAGCCCTGGTTCTTGGAGATAATATTTTCTATGGAACAGAAATGCGCCAATTATTACAAAACTGCAAAGACCCTAAAGGAGGAGTTGTATTTGCCTATCAAGTTTTGGATCCAGAACGCTATGGTGTGGTAGAGTTTGATAAAAACCTAAAAGCCATTTCCATTGAAGAAAAACCAAGCCAACCAAAATCAAAATTTGCTGTTCCCGGATTGTACTTTTATGATAATGAGGTGATTGATATTGCCAAAAACCTAAAGCCATCTCCAAGAGGGGAATATGAAATTACCGATATCAATAAAGAATATCTAAAAAGAGAAACCCTACAAGTGGGAATTTTAGATAGAGGAACAGCTTGGTTGGATACCGGAACTTTTCCAAGTTTAATGGCAGCAGGCCAATTTGTTCAGGTAATAGAAGAACGCCAAGGTTTAAAAGTTGGTTGTATTGAAGAGATTGCCTACGAACAAGGTTTTATTTCTAAAGAAGAGCTAAAACAAATTGCCCTCCCCCTTGTTAAAAGCGGCTACGGAAAATATCTACTCGGCCTTTTGGACGACTAAAAATTAGCATGAAAAAGATTCAGGAATATACTCAGCTTATTGAGGAAAGTCTTACTGCCCAAAATTTTAATCATCAGCCATCAGAACTTTATGAACCCATTTCTTATATCCTTTCTTTAGGAGGAAAAAGATTGAGACCTGCTTTATGTTTGGCTGCTACAGACCTTTTTGGCGGTGAGGTAAAAAAAGCCATAAAACCTGCATTGGCAATAGAAATATTCCACAATTTCTCCTTAGTTCACGATGATATTATGGATGCTGCACCCCTTCGAAGAGGAATGGCAACCGTACACAAAAAGTGGGATGATAATATTGCAATCCTCTCTGGAGATGCAATGCTGGTAAAAGCTTACCAATATGTAGCTCAAGTTTCTCCGGAAATTTTACCAAGGGTATTGGAGCTTTTCTCCCAAACGGCCATTGAAGTTTGTGAAGGACAACAATACGATCTGAATTTTGAAAGTTTAGACGATGTAAAGGAGGAAGATTATTTAAAAATGATCAAACTTAAAACATCCGTTCTTTTAGGTTGTGCGCTAAAATTAGGAGCCTTTATCGCAAATGCTTCTGAGGAGGATGCACAAGCGATTTATGATTTTGGACTTAACATTGGCATCGCATTTCAAATACAGGATGATATTTTAGATGCTTTTGGAGAAAGTGATAAGTTTGGAAAATTAAGTGGAGGCGATATTCTCAATGACAAAAAAACCATTTTAATGATTTATGCTCAAAGTCATTCCCATGAAATTGGAAAATGGTTTGGAGATAAGAAGGAGGCAGAAGAAAAAATTGAAGCTGTAAAAAAGCTTTTTGTAGAATGTGGTGCTAAAGCTTATGCCGAAAAAAGGATGCATGACTATTACGACAAAGCAATCATTAATTTGAATTCCATTTCAGTAAAATCCGAAATGCAACAAGAACTGGCCGATTTTGCCAAATATCTCATTCTTCGCGATGTCTAATGCCGAAGAATATTCACAAAGTGCAGAATTAATAAGTGGCCACGAGGAATTAATCCGGAAGCTTCTCCTTCAACTCAACAAAGATTTAATAGTTGATCTCTTTCAATTTCCAGAAAGCAATTTTGAAAAAATTGCCGATTTAATTGAAGCCATCTTAATTGAAAAACAAAATGATCTTGGAAGGCTTTTATACCAAATTGATATTGATGAAAGGCTGGTTGAAGGAGTGAGTGATTTTAAAACTCTAAGCTATATTATTCTTGAAAGGGAAGCCAAAAAAGTCCTTTTTCGAGATCAGTACAAAAATGGTTAATCCCTAAAAGAAAATTCCAATGGATGGAATGAATGGGCTAAAATAGGGTGACTTTTCATCGTGAAGAACATTGTATTTGAATCCAATTTGCAAAGCGCCCGAGCCCATTGGCTGAAGATAGCCCACCTCTAAAAAAAGAACCGGTGTCCACTCTTGAACAAGCTCATAAGTTGTAATATTTTCAACTACATCATGATTTAAATATTCCCATTGTGCACCTAGGTACGCGGTTTCAAAAAGGGAATAATAGGTAAATAATTTTGGTCCATACAAACTGCTTTCATAGTCAATAGAACTATAAGAACCAGTACTAGCATCATAGGCCCTAGAAAAGCTGGCATATTGATAAATATAGCCTCCACCAACAAGTAAATTCTCATTAATTTTATATCCTACAGAAGGAGCGATGTAAAAAAAGCTGTTTGTTCCAAAGGACATACTTAGGTTTCCACCAAAAACAAGTCGCTCAGAAATCCCAAACCTATTTCTAATACTTGGTCTGTCATTATTGGATTCTATCGTCCTTTGTTTTGAATCTTCCTCAAGCTTATTATCTTTTTTGGATTTAAAACGTTCATTTTCTTGAGCAAAACCCGTTGTACCAAAGGCAAAAAGCAGGGTGAATAAAAAAAGTAGTTTCTTCATGGTCCTCAAAATATTGAAATTAAAACGTCCAATGGCTCCGGCAAATTATCCAAACAAGGTCGGTATTTTTAAGAAAATGCTAGGGTCAATAAAAAACAAAGATATCAAAGGAATAAATCAAATGATAAGGTTTTTTAAATGTTCGTCCCTAGGCGAGTAAAATGTTTTAGTTTTGCTTAAATTTATTACCTATCTGAATTAAAACTATGGATCGTTTTTCCTTCCTCGGGGGAGTTCATACCACCTTTATTGATGATTTATACCAAAAGTATTTAAAATCACCAGATTCTATAGAACCTAGTTGGAAAGCCTTTTTTCAAGGTTACGACTTTGCTTTGGAAGAATACGGGGATTCTACAGATCAAAAAGGAGATATCAGTGATTCCCAAAAAGCAGCTCTTAGAGGGCAGCTCGCAGAAAAAATCAGAAAGGAGTCACAGGTTTTACAACTAATTGATGATTATCGGTCTAGAGGGCATCTTTTTACACAAACCAACCCTGTAAGACAAAGAAGAACTTATTCGCCAACTTTAGATTTCCAAAACCATGGACTAACTGAAGCAGATTTGGATGAAAAGTTTGAGGCGGCTAAAGAAATAGGTTCAGATAAAGCTGATACTTTAAGAAATATTATTGAAAGACTCCAAAAGACCTATTGCCAATCTATTGGAATAGAATACATGTATATCCGTGATCCAGAAAAATTATCTTGGATCAAATCCTTTTTAAATCAAAACGATAACCAGCCCGACTTTACTGTAGAAGACAAAAAGGAAATTCTTCAAAAATTAAATGAAGCAGCCTCCTTTGAAAATTTCTTAAACAAAAAGTTTGTTGGTCAAAAAAGGTTTTCCATCGAAGGAGCTGAGTCATTAATTCCTGCACTTGATATTGGAATTTCGAAAGCTGCGGAACTTGGTGTTAAGGAGTTTGTAGTGGGTATGGCTCATCGTGGGAGACTAAATGTTTTGAGTAATATTTTCGGAAAAACGGCTCGAGATATTTTCAGTGAGTTTGAAGGAAAAGAATTTGAAGTAGAAAACGAAGAAACAGAATTTGATGGTGATGTGAAATACCACCTTGGATATTCTACCGAGAAAACTCTTGATGACGGTTCGTTAATAAAATTAAACATCTCTCCAAACCCTTCCCACCTTGAAGCTGTGGATGCCGTTGTAGGAGGAATTACCAGAGCCAAAATAAACAATGACTACGATGCCGATGAATCCAAAGTAATGCCCATCCTTATCCACGGGGATGCTGCCATTGCTGCACAAGGGATTTTATATGAAGTTATACAAATGGAAACTCTTCCAGGATATAAAACTGGTGGGACCGTTCATTTGGTAATCAATAACCAAGTAGGATTTACAACCAACTATACCGAAGGAAGATCCAGTATTTACTGTACAGATATTGCTAAGGTGATTTTAGCGCCAGTGCTGCATGTTAATGGAGATGATGCCGAAGCTGTTGTTCACAGTTTACTTTTTGCCATGCATTACCGTCAACGATATAAGCATGATATTTTTATCGACCTGCTTTGCTATAGAAAATATGGCCATAATGAAGGTGACGAACCTAGATTTACCCAGCCAAAATTATACAAGGCTATTTCCAAACATGCCAATCCTAAAAAGATTTATGCCGATAAACTCCTCGCTGAAGGGGTAATTGAAAGCAGTTTTATCAAAAAATTGGAAAAGGATTTTAAAGATATTCTAGAAATAAAATTTGATGAATCTAAAAAAATAGAAAAAAATAAAATCACTCCTTTCATGGAAGATGAATGGAGTGATTATCGATTTGGTACAGGAGAAGATTTTAAAAATTCTGTGGACACCACTTTTGATATTGAAAAATTAAAAGAGATTGCCAAAACCATTACAACTTTACCGGCCGACAAGAAATTTTTCAATAAAATTGAACGCCTTCTAAAACAAAGATGGGCCATGGTAAATGAAGCTAACTCCTTGGATTGGGGAATGGCCGAATTATTAGCCTACGGTAGTATTATTTCCGAAGGATATAATGTAAGAATTAGTGGAGAGGATACCGAAAGGGGAACTTTTTCGCACCGTCATGCAGTAGTAAAAGTTGAAGATTCGGAAGAAAAAATAATTCTTCTTAATAATATTAAAGGTAGAGAAGGCCGGTTTGCCATTTACAATTCTCTATTATCAGAATACGGAGTTTTAGGTTTTGATTATGGATATGCCATGGCCTCACCTGATACTCTTGTAATTTGGGAAGCCCAGTTTGGAGATTTCTTTAATGGTGCCCAAATTATTGTAGACCAGTTTATTTCTGCAGCAGAAGATAAGTGGAGGGTGCAAAATGGACTTGTTTTATTATTACCTCATGGTTATGAAGGACAAGGAGCAGAACATTCCAGTGCACGTTTAGAACGATGGTTGCAGCAATGCGCACAGTTAAATATGCAAGTTTGTAATGCTACAACCCCAGCCAACTATTTTCATCTTCTAAGAAGGCAAATGAAAAGAGAGTTTAGAAAACCTTTGGTGGTTATGACTCCAAAAAGTTTGTTGAGGCATTCAAAAGTTGTTTCTCCATTAGAAGATTTGGCTGATAATAATTTCCAGGAAATCTTAGATGATCCAAGGGTAGAAAACAAGGACAAAGTGAAAAAACTTGTTTTCTTAAGCGGAAAATTATACTACGAATTGGACAAAATAAGGGACGAGGAAGCTCATGAGGAAGTGGCGATTATTAGAATGGAGCAATTGTACCCTCTAATCCATGCCAAAATTCAGGGGCTTGTAGATTCTTATAAAAATGCTGATAAAATTATTTGGGCCCAAGAAGAGCCCGCAAATATGGGAGCGGCTTCGTTTATGAGTTTAAATTTCACAGTTAAATTCGACCAAGTTATATCCCCAAGTGCAAGTGCAAGTACGGCCCCAGGTTCGTCAAAAGCACATGCTGCGAAATATGAAAAGTTAATTCAAAATATATTTAACGCCTAATTGAATAACAAAATGAGCGTAGAAATTAAAGTTCCATCACCAGGAGAATCTGTATCAGAAGTAGAAATCGCTTCATGGCTTGTAGAAGATGGAGATTACGTAGAAAAAGACCAGGAAATTGTAGAATTAGATTCCGATAAAGCGACTTTGGCAATGCCCGCTGAAGAAAGCGGAATTATTTCCATTTCTGTA
>CAKZNE010000160.1 GCA_937129395.1 uncultured Cryomorphaceae bacterium
ATTATGGGTGGGGTGATGGTGACCTTGAAAAAAATAGGAGCCGTAGGAAATGTGAATCGTGTAGAGGGTGATTTCCAAGGTTTGGAAAGGAAACTGGATATCGATCTTTTCTGGATGGCTTTTACCAAAGGTGGAGACGACTGTTCAGTTCTGAAAAAGCATCTGCTATCGATCTTTTTAAGGCGCGTTCTGTCTCTGAATTTTGTAACCAGGGAGAGACGGCGAAATAGAAGTTAGTCTTTTGGTCGAATTCTTTAATTTCACGCCAGCAAAGGTTTTGATTTTTTTGACAGAACAGCTCTGCAATCAGGACGTTCCCAATATAGAGTGCATCAAATTCTTCGGCCATCTGCATGGCAAGGGTGGAATAGGGTGTTTCCAAAAGGTTTTGCACCACAAGGTTATAACGACGCATGATTTCCTGATGCTCTGGATAGCAAGGGTCCGTTTTGGGGACCGAGATCATTCTTTGTGTGTCCAGATCAACGGGGCTGAGAGCGTTATGACCCGCCAAGGAGTGCGTCTTTGGCATGACACAGACTTGCCGAGCGGAAAGAAAGCGTTGGTTTTCAATCGATCCATGATCCAGTGGTTTGGTATGAAACGCAACATCGGCTCGGTTTTCAACGAGGGCTGAAACGGACTCTTCCATCGATGCGGAGGTAACCTGAAAATGCATTGTATTTTGCCCGGATAAGCGGGTCAAAAGGTGCGGTAACACTAATGAACAGTTGGAAAAGGATGCGCAGATGCGTAAATGGCTTAGCTGTTTGGTTTGTCCTCTTCGCCATTTACGAAAGGTTTTATCAATCCCCGCCAGCAGGCTTTCTACGTCATCCAACAGGATTTTTGCTCGTTCAGTGGGAAAGATGCGTCCGTTCTGGCGTATGAAAAGCTCGGTTTCAAAAGCGCTTTCCAGTCGTTGTATGTGCTGACTGACAGAAGGCTGCGTTACTCCTAGTTTTTCGGCGGCTTTGGTAATGCTTCCCCCTTCCATTACGGCGGCAAAAGCCTCTAGAGATTTTAGGTGTGCGAGTTTGCTTTCTTTTAGGTTTTGCATCTTTGTTTACTGTCTTCGCCGATTATCTTGTTTGATTTTTCAAGGTGTGTTGGGCTTTTGATGATATAAAAATTTGCCTGTGACAAAATTATTGGCGACATTGCCAAAGGAAATCAAAGGGCGCTATGCTATTAAAACAACCTATAAGGTTATAAAATTAATTTATAAGATTGTCGGTCATAGTGCAAAGCTGTAGCCGTTATCTATTGTAAAAACAGAACTTATTGGCAAGGTTATTTGTTGCTGTTCTGTTTTTGTAAACTTGTTGCTGACCCCAAAGTCTATAAATTAAAGCTATGATTTCGGCTTTATAATATCTTGGATAAAATTCGGGATAATATTTTGGGCAGTATCAGGGCGTTATGCGAAAGACCTGTTTGTTACAGAAAATAAATATAATCACAGGGAAGAAATTTATGTCGATTAGTTCGAAAAAGGTCGCGCTGGCATTTGCCACTACCTTACCTCTCTATAGCGTTATTGGAGCCTCTGTTGCTCAGGAAGCTGTGCAACCCGAGGCGACCCACGCTGTTGTCGAAAAACAGTCCGTGAAATCTCAAAAATTCATGGTGGCATCGGCCAATCCGATTGCAACACAAGCCGGTTATGAGGTGTTGGAACGCGGTGGGTCCGCTGCGGATGCGGCAGTCGCTGTGCAGTTGATGCTTAACCTTGTCGAGCCACAAAGCTCTGGCATCGGAGGCGGTGCCTTTATGGTCTATTGGGATGCTAAAGCTAAAAGCCTGACAACCTTTGACGGCCGTGAAAAAGCACCGATGGCAGCAACGCCAGACTATTGGTTGGGAACAGATGGTCAACCCGTGGGTTGGTTTGATGCGGTTGTTGGCGGGCGTTCTGTCGGGGTGCCGGGCACGCTTAAACTGATTGAAACGGTACACCAGCGTTATGGTAATCAGGACTGGGCTGAATTGATTGAACCAACCCGTGCGCTGGCACAGGGCGGGTTCCAGATTTCGCACCGCATGGCCAATTCTATTGCTAACGCTGTTGGCAAACGCAAGCTGGAAGCCATGCCCCATACGCGGGCTTATTTCTTTGATAAAAATGGTGAGCCGTTGAAAGAAGGGACATTATTACGTAACCCTAAATTTGCGGCTGCGCTTGCGATGATCCAGAAAGAAGGTTCGAAAGCTTTCTATGAAGGTCAGATTGCCAAAGACATTGTCGAGGCAGTGAAGACGGAAGAAAATGGCGGCATTCTTACCTTGGAAGATATGAAGGCTTATAGCGTTGTAGAGCGTAAACCAGCCTGTGCGCCATATCGTGGGTATGAAGTATGCGGCATGGGACCACCGTCATCCGGTGCGTTGACCGTTGGACAAATTTTATCCATTCTTTCTAACTATGACATTCCGGCCATGGGACCGGGTGCTGAAAGCACTCACCTGTATCTGGAAGCAGCCAAATTGGCCTATGCTGACCGTGGTCTTTATATGGCAGACAGTGATTTTGTGAAGATGCCCGAAGGGTTATTGGACCAGAGTTATCTGAAAGAACGTTCTGCTTTGATTGATCCGGCAAAAACAATGGGCAAGGCAGATGCCGGGACGCCGCCGTGGAAAGAAGCAAGTATTTATGCACCGGATACGCAACTGGAGCGTCCGGGGACCAGTCACTTTTCCATTGTTGATGCCGACGGTAATGTTATTTCCATGACCACAACCATTGAAACTGGTTTTGGATCTCGTGTGATGAGCAACGGTTTTCTTTTAAACAACGAGTTGACCGATTTCTCTCGTGCTCCAGAAAAAGATGGCAAGCCGATTGCCAACCGTGTTGAAGGGGGCAAACGCCCAAGATCATCCATGGCGCCAACCATTGTTCTAAAAGATGGCAAGCCTGTTCTGGCTATCGGATCACCCGGTGGATCACGGATTATCAACTATGTGGCCCAATCCGTCATTGGTATTCTGGACTTTGGCATGGACCCACAGGTTGCCATCAGCCAGCCACATATCGTCAATCGTAATGGGGCTACAGACGTGGAAGAGGGCACAGATGCTGTTGCGATGGTCCCCGCGCTGGAAGCCATGGGGCACGAGGTTAACGTGCGTGACCTGAATTCTGGTCTTCACGTAATCCAGATCCTTGATGGCGAACTTGTCGGTGGGGCAGACACCCGTCGCGAAGGAACTGTTATGGGGGACTGATACTGACCAGTTATTATACTGGTTTGATCAATATCATTGATTAGGTTCTGTCGCACTTGGTAGAGTAATATCGAGTAGTCAGAACCTATTTTTTTGCATAAACCATATGAGTATTTCTCTGGGATGTCGTTTTCTGGGATGCAGGGGGCGTTGTTCAAACAGTTCAGGGAAAATATCTTGATTAACCCAAATTTGATACCTGTCCAATCGGGGGAGTGTTATGGAAAACTTTACACCTATATCGGCATTGATCGGGGGTATTTTGATCGGTGTTGCAGCCATTATTTTGATGTTGTTCAATGGCCGTGTTGCGGGGATTAGCGGTATATTAGGTGGGTGTTTTTCCACAAAGTGGGGGGATATGTCATGGCGGATCGCTTTTCTAGCTGGTCTGATCCTTTCACCGCTTTTATATGGCTTGTTCATGGGGCAAATCCCTGAGGTAACTTTTTCTATTTCCACGCCGCTGGTGATTATTGGCGGTCTGTTGGTTGGTGTTGGGACCCAATTGGGGAGTGGCTGTACCAGCGGCCATGGGGTTTGCGGAATTTCTCGTTTATCCGTCCGTTCGATCGCGGCCACATTGATTTTTATGGTGACGGCGGCTGTGACTGTTTTCGTAATTCGCCATGTTCTGAGTGCCTGATTGTTAACTTGTTGATTATGGAGAGAGTTATGAAACAAAGTTTTTTCGCTTTGATCGCCGGGTTGGTTTTTGGCCTTGGGCTCGTGGTGTCGCAGATGATTCATCCGGCCAAGATATTGGCATTTTTGGATGTCGCTGGAAATTGGGATCCAAGCCTTATTATTGTTATGGGCGGCGCGCTTTTGACGACAGGAATTGGTTACAGGCTGGTATTTTCCAGAAAAGGCCCCTTATTCTCTAAGAATTTTAAGCTACCGGGAAAAATTAGGATTGATGCGCGACTTGTTCTTGGGGCCGCATTTCTTGTTACTTTTGAGAGAGATAGCCGGGTAATGCTGGGCGATGGGCCGGTCATGGCGATGGTTCTGTTATCCAAAACCACATGAATTAGGTTTATTTTATTTTCAACAGCACTTTGAAGGGAAAGTAGTCCACCGTGAAAAAAACTTCCATCTCCACCAGTAGAAATCACCACCTGATTTTCTAGGATATGCGCCATTCCTTGAGAAATTCCAATTCCGGCGTTCATACACATTAACCAATCTGCACGAAAGGGAGGAAGGGAGGAGCAGCCAATATCCCCACCTATAATTCCATCTACTCCTTTAAGAGCTTGATCGATGGCGAAAAATGCCGCTGTATGTGGGCATCCTTCACAAAAGGTTCCCAATCTTTCTGGGATTTCAATTTGTGTTTTAAGTTGATTTCCGGGGAGTTTTTTATTGAACTTATCCTTAAAAAAATCAAGAACCTGATTAAAGCTAATTTCACCATACTTAGGAAAAAACTCCTTCCCATATACCTTTGCTGAGAGGTCGTTAAAACAATTCATCTTTATCAGATTCTCCAAAAACCCATCCTGATCCTCAATAATAATGACCTCATCTTTAGTGTTACAAAAGTTTAGAATTTGCGCTTTGTTTATAGGAAATACACGCTCTATGTTCAGCAATTCCAATTCAGATTCCAATCCCAATTTCACAATCGATTCATGGGCATGACCTAGACATAATCCGCGACTTATTATCCCAATTTTCGCATCCTCGGAAAAAAATCTTTTTTCTTTGTGGACAATTGAGCTTATCACATCTATTTTGGCCAGTAATTTTTTGTGATTTTGGATGGCTCTTTGTCCAACATTGATGTATTTTTCTTTATCCTTTTCAAAGTAAAACTCGATTTTCTTTTTCGGACTATATTCTGGACATTCTACATAATCTGAATGATTGCACAGCCTAACAGGCATAAAAATAACAACAGGAATTTCTTGTTTTTCGGAAAGTTTATAAGCTTCTTCAACTAAACTGAAGGTTTCGGAAATAGAGGTGGGCTCGAATAGGGGAAAGTTAAATTGGGGGATATACCAATGTACATCTTCCTCACCAGTGCTGGAATTTGCCCCAGGGTCGGTACCTACAATAATTAGCATTCCGCCTTTAATTCCTGTATAGCCTATATAATTTAAAGGGTCTGCGGCGATATTAAGTCCTACATGTTTCATTACCAACATAGAACGGGCTCCGCAAAAACTTGCTCCAGCTGCGGAAAGTGCAGCGACATGTTCGTTAAGACTATCATTAAAAGTAATTGGAGTTTTATGAATCTTGGCTAATTTTTTAAGACTGGGCTCAATAAAATTTACCGGTGAACCTGGGTAATGACTAAAATAATCCACCCCCGAATGAAGAGCGGCATGGGCAATTACCTCATTGCCATTTAGTAGTTTTTTTGTTGTCATTTTTTATTTTTTCGAGTTCCGATTAGAAGAGGCAATAGTGTAAGATCACTAATAAGTGTTATTATAAAAATAGCGGCACTTATGTTTCCAAAGGTTTGAGTGGGAGTAAAGCTGCTGAGGTTAAATAGTAAAAACCCACCAGCAAGAAGACTACTTGTAAGAATCATCCCAAAACCCAACTCTTCCAGATCTTCATTGAGGTTTACTTTTCGATAGATAACATGAAGGGTATCGTCTACAATAAGGCCAAGACACACAACGGAGGTTATGGATGTGAGTACATTTATTTTTAAATCAAAAATCCAAAACAGTACTAAAATGGCAGATAATGGAGCTAGATTCGCTATTAAACTATAAAATGTAATGCGCAGGGATTTACTCATTAATCCGATAACCAATAAGATAAATAGGCTGGAAAAACTCAAAGACTTGAGTAGGGAAGTCGCTGTGCTTTTATCAATAGCTTCCATTACCAAAGCTGGGCTGGCAAAGGAAACTTTATAATTAAGGTCTTTTGTTTTATAATGACTTAAAAATTCCCTTTCAAAAAGTTTGATGTGATTTGGAGAAGGAAAACGAATTTCAATGCGATGGGTATTTCCATCTGCGCTGCTAAAATTGAGCATTTCCGAAACTCTAGCATTGAGATTAAACAGTAATGGAATGGCTCCGGAATTTTTGTTTTTCAAATTGGGATGATAGTTTACTTTACCCGCCCATTTATAGCTTTGAATGCCTTTGGAAACCTTCTCCACCCAATTCATTAATTCCTTTTTGCTGCCCTTATTTGGGTCTTTTCTGTTAATAAGAAGGTTCAATTTTAATTGAGAGTAAAAATCCTTCTCCAGCTCGTTGTGGTTTTTTAGGACTTCGCTGTTTTTTGGGAAAAAATTGGTAAAACTGGTTTTAAATTCAATGGAATTAGTGAAAAAGATCGAAACTAAAAACAAGAGAATAAGGGAACCCGAATAGAGTTTTTTTCGTTTGGCAAAATGGATGGAGAGTTTTGAAAATGGATGATTGGATAAATCTGAAAAGGGAACAATTCCCAATAAAAACGGTCCGAGGAAATAGGTAAGGAAAAAGCCACCTAAAACGGTTGTACCTGTTATTAATCCTAAATTTTGAAGGTTTTCAGATTCATTAAAAACAAAGGAATAAAAGGCAATAGAAGTGCTTAGAGAAGTTAAAAAAGATGGGAAAATATAGTTTTGAATGCTGCTTTTTAGCCGAGATTTTTTGTCCAGGTTTTTATTTTTTCCGGAGCTATACCCAGTCAATAAATGAACCGCATCGGCCAAAGCCAAAACAATGCAAATAGGTATTACTATCAGGGTAATTAGGTTAAGATTCGAATCAAAAAATGAAAAGCAAGCAATGGCTAATAAAACAGATGGTAGGGCTATGGCCAGACAGAAAAAGATGCTTTGCCAAGATCGGAAGGCTAGAAGGAGGATAATGCTAAAGAACACTAAAATGGCAATTGAAAGTAATACGAGATCGCGGACTAAGGATTTTTCTATTTGATTTTCCAACTCGATTAAGCTGAAGCTTTTTAAGGCTTTTAGCCCTAAATAGTTTTGGCTGAGGATATTGGAAATTTCCTTGGCACTGACCATGGCGTTTTTTGGCAATTGAACTAAAACCAAAAAAGAGGAGCTATCCTTACTTATTAAATCTTGTAGAAGGGGCAAAGCCGTAAATTGTTTGAGAAGGTTTTGAACCGAATTGCTTTTGTCTATAAAACCCTTTAAGGACCCAAAGGGTGATATTATTTTCGCCCCTTGAAAGTTTTGTTTTAATGTTGACTGTAATTTGGAAAAACCTCTATCAAATTGGGCAAAAGCTATTTTTTCTGGTATTACTTTAATGGCAATATCGGCCTGTCTACCAAACAAAGAATCCATATCCAGCATCGCTTGGTGATAGGTATTTCCTTTAATAGCAGTTTCATTTAAGGAAGCATCAATTTGGATGGGTTTTAGGGAAAGGATAATAGCGCCAAACACAAGTATCCAAAGTCCGAATAACCTCTTGCGATTGTTGCTGATGAAATTGCTTAAATCCTTTACCATTCCTCTTTCTTTTGTTGATTTTTAGAATGAAAAAAGCCATCAATTAGATGAGGAAATTGGGTTCTTGTGTTTTTTGTATCCTCAAGTTCCCAATAGCTAAGCTGGGGATTTTCATGATGTTCTTCATGCCAACCATTGTTAATGAATAGGAAATTATAAAAGCGATTATAATAGGAATAGGCTTTTGGTTTTCCATAAATAAGGGGAGGATGTTGACCGTAATTATGAAGAGCAATAAAACACCAACCAAGATAAACAACTGAAATATAAATGAAGGCATAAATAGGCGACCAAATTGCCAAAGTAATAATTAGAATAAGGATGAATAATGATTCTAGCTTTTGTTGAATTAGAGCTTGGCTAGAAAGGAAACCTTGATTTATGGCCTGCTTTCTATTTTCCTTAATGTCTTTTGCTTTGGAGAACCATAAGAAACTGTATTTCCAAATATTTTGCGGTTTTGGATTTAGATTACTTCCCTCCCAAGTGCTCGTAAAATCTCCTAGATTATTATTGTATTTGTGATGACTTAAATGACCAATTTGATAATTTTTAAAGGGAATCCCCATTAAGAGGGAATAGAATATTTCCAATGCTATATTTTTCCAAGATTTATTTTGTTTAAAATGAACCTGATGATGAATGGTGATGTGGAGACAGAAATTAAGCAAAAGCGAGGAAAAAATAATTCCCAAAAAGCAAAATAGAACTTGCAATTTGAAAATCGCCAAAGTAGGAACCAAACACCCTATATAAGCAAGTGGAAAAATTATCAAATGAAGTTTTTGCCTCACCTTTTTCATAAATGAGCGCTGTTAAATTCTACAATATTATTTATGTTGGGTATTTTTTCAACCTGTATTAATCCATTTATTTGTAAGTCTTGAAGGAGGTTTTTACCATCAATAATTTCTGACGGATTCCTTACTCCTCTTGATTTTGGTGGATTTTTTAAAATCGATTTGATAAAATGCAAAACGATTTTTGCAGTAAGAGAATACATATCCTTGCCCCTCATTTCAAAAGCCTCAATCTTTTGATCCAAAGTTTTTGAAATAAGCAGGATTGAAAATTCCTGTTGTTTTCGTTCCTCTTCTGATGGCCCTTTGGAGATTGCTTTTTTTTGCCTTTTAACGATCTCGTCGAGAGTTTTAATTGGGCTCGATAGTGAAAGTTTTATTTCCTCTGCTGCCATGGAAATATAGGAACTACAGTTTTTCACTTGGTAGCGATTTTTTAGGAAAAGTACTTCGGGGTAGGGAGCAAATCCAGCAGTCTCAATTTTTAAATTTTCCTTTTCAATGGAAATTGATTTTGCCATGGGTTTGCACAATTCCAATTTGCCTTTTACAAGCTGATAAGCAGGGAAGTGTTTTGCTAATTGCATTGTAAATCTGGTCCCAGGGGATGGACTGGATTTTGAAAAACTATAGATGCTGTAAATACCGTCATATTCTGTTTGGGAAGAAAGCTTTTCAAATGCCAAAATATCCACTAAACAAGATTCAAAGGAACAGGAGTGTACAATTAGAGATTGGTTTGTAAGAGCTGTTTTATGGAGTTTTTCAAAGGAGTTTTTTACAATTTCCTGTTCGCCAGTTATATCTAAATAAACAATTCCCTTCTTTGCTATTTTGTTCAATAATGGTTTTGCATATAAGTTAAACGGCCCTACACAATTAATGAGCAAATCCGTTTGATTCAGAAGGTTTTCAATATCCCTGTCATTTTTAAGATCACAAATAATTGGGCGAGCAGCAATCCTTAATTCTATTTGTAATTCCAACAAGGCCAAATTGTTCCTGCCAGCAATGGCGAATTCAATTTTCGCCTCCTTTAATTCTTCAGCAATAAGCCTACCTGTATAAGCTGTGGCGCCTAATAGAACTATTCGTTGCGGACTATCCATGGCTTGGGAAATCTAGAATTATATTGTCGGTAGGATGAATGTGCAAATCATTGGGAACGATTCTCCCTGGGGCAATAATATTTCCACCACCAACCTTGGATCGATGTCCGTAGGCAATTCCCAAAAGAGGTTGATTTGAATCCAATACTCCAATATCTGTAGGGATTTTTATGTTTTTGTTATCCAATCGAATATCACAATTTATGACGGCAAAAACGGCCGTGGATTTTCCAAATATGGAGAATTGATAGGGTCCATGGATCAGGTAAACCTCGTCATAAGTATGGCACATTGAAATGTGATTGTTATTGGCGATCACATTGTTTTTTCCAATAACTGATTGAACTACAGATACATTGTCTTGAATTGTGCTGCCATCTCCTATATGGGAAAGTCGGACGGTGCAATTTGCTCCAATGCTAACATTATCTCCTAATACACATCCTTCCACAACCGCGCTTGGATGAATAAAACAGTTTTTCCCTTTTTTATTAAAAAACTTTAGAACCTTGGGAGAATTTCTACCGTTTGCTTTTGAAAAACGCTTGGTAATCCACTTTGGGAAGCTTTTTTTCCATTTAATGGTGCGCATTAAATTTAAAGCAAGATTCGCTTGCAAAAGGTGAAAAGGTGAGGCCATTCTACTCACAAAAACATCGCATTGAAAAACTGGATAGGAACCAGATTTTACAATTTGCTTAGGCAATCGAATTTCTGTGGGATAAAGTTCTTGTTGAACAATTTGGATTTCAGTTTTAAGTTCCTTTTTGTTGATAAAGAAGAAATTAAAAATGAGGTTATGTATTTCAGAATTGGAGTGGGGAAGAACAAACCTTTCATTAAAAAGATTGGCTGCAAGGGAAAATTGCAAAGAACTCTGTTGGCCTTGACTCAGACCTAAAATTTCACGAACGAAATTTGGGCTAAATAGTAAATCCTCGTCAAATTTAAAATATACTTCCTCCTCAATTTCGGTTCCTTCATTGGAATCAACTAATTGACAGCCATTACTTTCGATACACCACCTTTGGTATTTCTCTAAATTGGTGTTTAAAACGGGTAAACTGCCCATTTCATCCGAAAAGGAAAATAAATTACTTTCCTTTTTGATTCTATAAAACTTAATTGAGGAGGGATTAGTTATCATGTGGATTCGGTTTTTTCCAACAATTTGATTTCTACCATATTGCAAAGCATTTTTACACTAATCATTCGTATTACCTCATGGACACTTATGCCATACTGCAAACCCTCTTTAGGAATGTCTGGGATTTTTCGCTTTAATGCTTGTAGGCCTTTTTCGGTTATAATATTGTCGATTTCAAAGGGTTCATCTCCCAATTCTTGGATGGCCTCCTTGTTAATATCCGACACTTTTAGCTCAATATCGTATTCTGATTCAAGAGTGTAAAGAATGTCTACCATATCAATTGAATCGATATTCAAATCATTAAAAAGAGAGGAATGTCCCTTAATTTCTTCTTTTTCAATTCCACAAGAATCCGAAATAGCCTCCTGCACTTTTATAAAAATATTGTTTTCCATGATATTTGTTTTTAGAGTAAACTAATTCCACCGTCAACCACAAAGCGCTGTCCGGTAATAAATGACGCGGTTTTTTCGGAAGCAAGAAATAAACAAGCTTGGGCAATATCTTCCGGTTTTCCATAGCGACCAAGCGGCGTCCTTTCCATTAATTGATCACCTAGATTAAAAGTAAGGGCATTGGACATTTTAGTTTCTATTACACCCGGACAAATACTATTTATTCGGATTCCCTTTTTGCCCATTTCTGAGGCTAAGGATTCTGTAAGTCGGTCAACGCCTGCCTTTGCCGCAGCATAAGCTGTAACTCCTCTGCCAAATCGGTGAGACAATAATGATGAGATATTGATAATACTTCCACTTCTTTGCTTCATCATTGGCCTTAAAACTTCTCTTGTAAGAACTGCTAGTGAGGTGAAGTTTAAATCCAACATTTCGTTAAAGTCCTCATCTTCATGTAGTAAGAAAGGTTTTTCCATTGATTTCCCTGCACAGTTAACCAGAATGTCAATTTTTCCGTGTTTTTCCAAAACGGATTGAACCAGCTTCTTGGATTTACTTTTGTCCTTTAAATCAAAATTTTCGGGCTGGCACATGTCTTTTGAAATTCCGTGATTTTCCATCCAAGTGAATAATGGATTTAACCGCTCCGAGTGGCCTCTGAACAGGGGGACAATCATTGCCTTTTCCTCTAAAAATGCTTGGCAAATGCCTTCTCCAATCCCGCCTGTTGCTCCGCTTATTAGAATGATTTTAGTATCTAAATTTAAATTCATTTAGTCTCGGTTAAGTTTTTTTTTAGAATAAGGCTAGAGTTTACTCCACCAAAAGCAAAATTGTTGGTCATTCCGATTCTTAGATCCTTTTTTCGATTATTATTTTGAACTAAATCCATTTCACTGCGAATTGACTTTTTTAAATTGAGGTTTGAAGGAATACAATTGTTTTCCATAGCCAAACATAAAATCCCTAATTCCTGAATCCCCGCGGATGCTATGGCGTGCCCGTGGCGGTCTTTTGTGGAACTCATAGGTATTGAGTTTACCTTCTCCCCAAAAACTGCTTTTAGAGCATCCAATTCTATTGGGTCGTTTGGCAGTGTTCCTGTTCCATGAAGGTTAATATAGTCAATGTCCTTTGCTTTAATATTTGCCATTTCTACTGCGGCTTTTATGGCGTTTTGCATTCCTTTCCCACTGGGATCGGGCGCGGTTATTTTATAGGCGTCGAGGGAATTTCCATATCCTATAATTTCGAATAAGGGGTTCAGCTTTAGCTTTTTCACCATTTTCTCACTTACCAAAACACAAATACCTGAAGCCTCTCCAGCCAAGGTACCATTTCGCATCATGTCAAAAGGTTTGCAGGCTGTTCCATCGTGGTTGTTAGGCGCTAGAATTCCCAATTTGCTGAATGCCATATAGGCCAATTGGTTTACAATGGAATCGGTTCCTCCGCTTACTACCAAATCTGCTTCTCCACGTTTAATGGCACTACAGGCGAAGCTTATGGCTTGTGTAGAGGCCGCACATGCGGTTAATGTTGTTTTTTGAAATGCTGCCAGTCCAAGCTTTTCAGCAAGGTAAATGGCGGAAATTTCTAAGGGGTTAAAAAGCGTATTGACTTTCCCTTTTCCAGGATTAATTTTCAGAGCTAAATTGTAGGCCGGATTTCCTTTTTGATCCATATTGGAAACCAGTTCCTTTTCTAATTTTTCAAATGGGCTAACATCTATGCCTAAACCGAATATCACACCGCACCTTTCATCTTCAAATTGATCGCAAAGGTCAATTAATCGGTCCTTCATTTTATGGTAAGCAGCTACAGTGAGTTCAAATTTCCTGTCATATCGAAGGCAGTTTAAAATATCAGATTCTTCATCTTTATACAGGTAAGAAATATCACCAACCTCCGCAGCAGCAGCATCTGCAAGTCCTGCCGTATTGAATTGCCTTATCGTTGTATTGGGAATTTTATTTTGATGGATAGAGTCCCAAACCGTTTCTTTTCCTATTCCCAATGGACTTATAAGTTCGTAGTCAACTAAATATACTTTTTGTGTAGGCATATTATTGAATCTTCGAATTTAGACTAACCGAAAAATTTCTTGCAAAGGAATCGTAATCTATACACTGGATGGATTTGTTGTTGTGCGCCAATTGTTCGCATGCCAAAGCAATGCTTAATAAAAGTGAGCTTGGTCCCGTATTCCCCCAGTAAGGAAAAAATGAAAAGGCATTTGGATTTAATTCCTGAATGGTTTTCGCATCATTTTGGAAATTGGAGAAGGTTTGTGCTCCTCCATAAATATGGCAGTTTAAGGTGGGGTCAAGAATGCTTTTATCGAATTTCTTAGCCTGGCGTTTGAGTGTTGGTGTTTTAGGGATTTGCTTTAAATCAAGAATTTCGGCTAAGGCCTTTCTCTTGTTTTGTTTAAGGCTTTCCTCAGATTCTAAAAAAAGGCAAACAGCAGTGCTGCTTTCTCTCCATTCCACCGAACCATCATTAAAATAGGAGTTACTAAGATAAGAGTGAGGTCCTGCAAGGTGAGAGCTAGCTACAATTGCACAGCCAATCTCTCCATTTTTGATAGCTTCATAAGCTTCCTTTAAAGCATAAAACCCTCCCAATGATGTTACCCCAAATGTTGTTCCTCCACCCCTAATTTGGGTGTATTGTGAGGCAAAACTTTGGGCAGCATTGGTGAGGGTTCTCAGAGCGAGTAGAGGAGGTATGGTCTTAAATATTTTTCTGTTTTTTTCTGTTCGATCTTCTATGTTTTTTAAATCTGAAAGAATGGGAGCTAACTTTTCCAATTGATCTGATAAATGATCTATGGATGCACCGTTTGCAATATGAAGAGGAATTGTTTTTAAATCCTCGTCTGTTAAGCTTAATTCTTGGCATAGGGATCTTAGGCATACCGTAAGACCAAGAACATCATTTCGCATCACTTTTAAGTCACTGCGATTGGGGTAAAGTGGGTTTTCTTTGGAGACAGATAAATGGGCGAATTGAGCTTTTTGACCTTGACCGATTTCCTCATATTCCATGAGATTTTCCAGTTGACCATTGTACAGACTATTGGAAATACTTTCATTCTCTGAAATTCCAGGTGCAATTACCTTGGTTGAACTGATATAAACTTTATTGCTCATTACCAGTTATTAGGGTGTTTTGGGTAAGGTTGGAAATATATTCCTCTCGTTTGTAAAAATGCTTGTTTTCGGGTAGGTCGGAATCTCCTAATACTACAAAAACTAATTCGGCTTGGGATTTAAGTTTTCCATCTACATAAATTTCTGCATAGCCGTTAGCCCTTTTTAGATCCATAGATTTTAGTTGGGCCTTAATAATGCACTTGTCTCCGGGAACTACAGTTTCTCTTAGTTTGGCTTTGCTTACTATGGATAATATTGGATGTGCTCGGCCATGTTCAGGAAATTTTAGGGGATAACTTTTTTCAATTAAAAAACCCAATAGTTGAGCCATGGATTCTATTAAAAGAACGCCTGGAACTATTGGGTGGCCGGGGAAATGGTCTTCAAATATTTGGTCATTAAGGCTCCAACATCTTATGCCTTCAATTGATTTATGGAGGTGAATTTCCTCAATTCTATCTAATAGTAAAAACCTCATTTTCTATGATTTAAAAGCTATTTTTCACATGTTTTCCTTGCGAACGAGGCTAAAGTATAAGAGTGAAAATTCTTGCGGAAATTGATATTTGCAGGAGTGTAATTGGATTATGTATTTTTTAATAATATTCACATTTGTTTCAATATGGCTTAATTCAGTTTGTATTATTTCATTTTTCTTGGGATGGTATTTTTTTTGATTTGTGATATAAGCAAGGTTTTGGACTTTGATTTTTGACAATTTGTGGAATTAGAGAGGGAATTGAGCTTGAGATTTATTTGGGGATTCCATTTAAAAACCACGATGTCTAGCCATACCCATTCAAGGATAACTGGGATTTACCCAAAAAAAAAGTGTTTATCCGAAGACAAACACCTTTTTTACGACGAATATTTATATTTTAAAATTCTATAAAATGGTAACCTTTATAGTGGTTGATTTTCCATCAGCAAGAACTTGAAGTTGATAAACTCCTCTTGAAATATTCTCAATATTTAATTCTTTAGAAGAATCACCTTTCATAATCCCAAGATCCTCTTTGTAAACAAGTTGCCCCATTGAATTCAATAAGGACACTTTTATTTCATGGGCTCCAATTAGATTAAGCTTTAGATTGAATTTTCCATTATTTGGATTTGGATATACTTCTAGGTTGTTGTTTAAAAATTGCTCGCCTAGACTTGAAACCGTTACAATGGCAATTTTTGAGATTGTGTCCATTGTGCCACAAACAGTATCGGTTACGGTGAGGCGAACTCTATAGCTCCCGCTTACGCTGTAGTTTCCAGAAGTGTTTTCTCCTGTGCCTGTTGAGCCATTACCAAAATCCCAACTATAAATATGCCCTATGGAAGCTCCTGCATCAAAGTTTACAATTCCCCATGCTCCAGTTCCATTAATATTGAAGTCTGCAAAAGCAGTATCCGTATTTACTGGCATGGTTAGGGAAATTCTATTATTTCCGCATACCTCGTTGCTATTATAATGAATAATGGAGCTTACCGCCCTTGGTGTGGTTATGTTCGTCATATTGCTTCCAAAATATGCACCAGAAACTCCAGCATAATATTCGAAATCGTCGTTTTGAAGAAATAAATCTCCTATCGCATTAACTTGAGTTAAAATAACAGTCTCCATTTTTGTACTCAACTTATTGGCCAAATAAAGAGAAATAGTATCTCCTGCTTGAAAATGTACTGGATTGTTAAAAGTTAATTTCATCCAAGTATTACTAGATCCTCCAGTAATCGTAGCCGAATCTATTGCTGTCCATGCCGATTTATTTGTTTCAAATCCTTTAAAACCTCCTTGCTTGTAAAAAGCTATTGGTTCTGCTGTTCCGTTGGTAGCTGGTTCAAAAGAAAACCCAGTAAAAGTGAAATCCTTTTTAATATACAACTTCACCATATTTCCAAAATTGGAAAAGCCATTGATATCAATAATCATTTGATCAACCTCTTTCGAACGGTCTAAAAACAGTGTTTGGTTTCCTAAAACACTCACAGTGTCTTTCATTGAAAATGGTACGGTGTCCGTTGCATTGTAATACCAATTGCTTGTAACCCCAGCTTGTGATCTCGAAATAAACTGACCCGTAGTGTCATTTATACATAGGGTGTCAACAGGCAGGATTACAGGAACAACTGAAATAATATCAATTCCAGATGTGGACAATGTATCATTAGCTAATTCCTGATCGCCCGTTAAGGCTGTATAGGCTTGGATATTTATTAAACCTCCATTATAAGAATTAATTACTCCTACCGGAACAATCATCGTGGCACCCGGAGCGATATTTCCAGTATAAGTACTGTTTATATTTGCGCTTAGCGCTCCACTTATATTTGCACCTACTGGCAGATTTGTTATGCTATTCAAACCATTGTTTTTAACCAATATTTCTACAACATAATTGGAATCTCCGCAAACCAGATTCGATGGGGAAACAAGATTCAATACTTCTGCGTCCTCATTAATAAGTGTTGTAAAAGTAATGGGTCCAATCCATATTGTAGAATCGCATAAGTCTGTTAAATAAATGTCGTAAGTACGATTTGGTAAAAGACCGTTTACCCTAGTTGGGCTAGTTGAGGAATAAGCAACACCTAAAGTGTTTGAACCTTGGGAAAACCCAGCGGGTCCGAATTCCATTTTAAAGGCAGTTCCATTACTCAAAGAAGACCAACTGAAATCTGCGAAAAAAGTGCTCACGCTATCCAAATTGAAATTTGCTGGACTTAGACAGGTTGGGAATTCATCAACACTGATTTCATCAATTGCCATATCTCCGGTATAACTTGTACCTCTTGTACCTACAAATTTTAGGACTCTAGGTTGAGTACCATATAGACTTAGGTCCACCAATGCATTTTTCCAAGCTGCGGAATTTCCATTCTGTTGCTGTCCAGAAATGGACCAAATGGTATCAAATTGATTTCCATTAGAAATCAAAACCATCATTTCTCCCATTGAAGCTCCATACATGTGGTAGGAAAAATTAAGCGTTGGAGCGGAAAGTGAAGAAAAATTAAGCCTCGGCATAATTAGTTCCGTCTCATTATTGTTGGATCCATTGGTGGCTTCTGTATAAACATAGTTTCCAGTTCCGCTAACATCCATATCTGGACCCGTAAAAGAACTTGTTGTAGCACCGGAATTTGTTTGCCATCTGTATGCACTCGTAGAATTTGGAGTACGATTCCAACATCCTGCTATTTGGTTGATTGTATTGGAACCTGGTACCCAACCCGCTCCATCAAAATTTTCCATATATGGAGCATTAATAGTGGCGCAATCTGTACATACTGTAATGGGTCCTATCCATGGACTATTATTATTTGGACAAATTCCACGCACATAAAACTCATAACAGGTTTCTGCAAGTAGTCCTCCAATGGTGTCAGTTGTAGTGCTTAATCCTGAAATTAAAATTCCAGACCCTTGGCTAAATCCTACCGTTCCGTATTCAATTTCCCAAGAACTACCATCTCCTGCTGTCCAGCTTATTACAACGCTGGTGTCTTGTAAATCACTTGTTGTTGCCAAGGATGGAGGATTACAAGCAGGTTGAGGTTCAATGTATAAATCATCAATACCCATATAAACCGTATTTGCATTATTGCTATGGCGAATAACAACATGCTTATTGCCAAGTGGAACGGCGTTTAATAAAACAACATATTCTGTCCAAGCATTGGTGATTGTAAATACGGTATCTAATGGAGTAAAAGAACCTGTGTCGCCAACAGAAAGCATAGTCCCAACGTAAAAAGCCGGTGTTCCATTTGAACCAGTATAAGTATCTGCAGCCTGAAATCTAATTTGTAATTTATTGGAATCTAATTCGGTAAGTTCCGGGCTAATTAAATAGTTTATAGCTTGACTTGAATTGTAAACTCGATAATAATTGTTACCGGAAAAAGGTTGTAGAGCAATAGAAGCTGATGGGTCGTAAGCACGAGCGTAGGCTGCAATGGCTCCGTATTTTAAAAAGGTCCAGCAATAATCGGTTTCGTTATTTGCCAAATAATCCCAATCTGTGAAATACGAATTAACAAAGGAACATTGAGTATGAATGGTAAATGGTCCAACCCAAACTGAATTCCCATTTGCAGAATCCGAACAATCACTTGAAATATAAAAGTCGTAAGATGTATTTGGTGTTAATCCGTTAACCGTATAACCGGTACCCAAGGCCGTGTCTGTTGTACCGGTGCCTTGGTTAAATCCTGTGGGTCCAAATTCAATTGGGAATTTATGTCCACCGGAAGCAAAATTTATTCGGACAGAGCTTGTAGAAATACTATCTATTGTAACAACAGTTGGTTTTGGACAAGGAGGAGCTTCCTGAATAACTATCGAATCAATGGCAATATCACTTGAAAGCCCTGAACCACGAACGGCATGGAAAACAAAATGAAGTGTATCATTGGTATAGTTGGATAAGTCTATGATCGCTTCGTTCCATAAACTTCCTTGGTCTCCACTAACCATCATAACGGTATCATAGGCAACTCCATTCCATGCCCATAGCATTAAAGTTCCCATGTCGATTCCACTCATATGGTATCTGAAAGTAATTTGAGGAATGCTCAGTGGGCTAAAATCAAAGGCGGGAGTTGTGAAATTTGCATTCGAACCATTAATCCCTCGAGAAGCTTCGGTAAATACATAATTTCCAGTGCCCCCAAAACCACCAGCAGGACCTGTGCTTGTACTACCTGTTAAACCAGAACGCGTTCCCCATCTATACATAGTTGAATTAGTGGGGTTGCTTGTCCAACATGGGTCAATTACAAATCCTGTATTAAAGTTTCCGGTTCCACCTGTCCAATTCGAACTTTCAAATCCTTCCGAATAAGGGAAATTTGCTACAATCCCACAAGCCGTTGTAAAGGAATAGGATGTCCATGTGCTGGAGTCGGTAGGGGAACATAGTTCCTTAATATAAACGTCATAAGTAGTTTGAGGAATTAATGAACCTAAAACAATGGTATCGTTAGTTGGGCTAAGTTTAATTCCTGTACCTAGTGTAAAACCAGAAATACCATATTCCAATTTTATACTTGAGCCTGGATTACTTTGGGTCCAAAATAAATTGGTTGTTGTAGCTAATGTGTTAAAAGTTCCAACCGCTGTTGAAGGTAAACATTGGGGTGGAGAAAACTCGTCTGCGCCCATATCGGGATTTGTCAAACTACGAATTTCGCCATCAATATCTGTTGTGATACTACTAATAACTGCTCCGCTATCATTTAGGGCTACAGCAGAAATATGAAGATCGGTTCCTGAAACAAAAACAGGATCTACATTTAATGCTCCCTGTCCATAGCCAATACTATTGGTTGTATAATTTGTGAAATTTGAAAATGTGGTTGTCCCAGCAGTCCCGTTAGGAATAACCAATTTAAAATATCCGTTTTCACAATAATAATCGTTGTGATCCACGATCATGTTTTTGAATTTATCGCCTTTGGCAGCATTGTAAATAAATTGTCCACTACCAGAGTTATCTAAATACATCACATTATTGCGAATTTCAATGCCATCAAGGTCTCTGTTGTTGTTTGCATCCAACCATATACAATTGGCCTTTGCTCCTTGATTTCTTGTTCTAAAAGTATTGTGATACACTTTTACATAGGCCTTGTTTTTTATAAGAAGCCCCGTGGGCGCTGTAATATGGGTACCGTCGTAATGAACAAAATTATTTGAAAAGACAATAGGTTCTAAAACTTCACCAGCCGGGCCGTTTGCAGGAGCCATTGCCAAGGAAACCAACCTGGTATTGGCCACATTGGAAGCCAAATAAAATTTATTAGCATCGATATTAATAGCATCACCAGCGTCCCATATTCTTAGGGCTCCATTTGCAGTACTTTGGGAACTGGACAATTCATTGTTTAGAAAGGATATATTGGAGTTATAACTTAAATCAACTCCATTGCCGGTAAAGTCCAACATAGTGTTACCCTCTATAATAAATCCATTTCCATAGTTCGCTTTTTTGGAAGGAGTTGTTAAAGGAGTGGTTGCCCCCCTAATAAAAATGGAAGACTTACCACCTTCAATTAGGTTTCCTTCAATTGTGAGGTATTCAGCATCAATTCCAGCATTGCTCAAGGCAGATATAGATCCAGAAGCAATAATTCCATAACAATCAGCAACAGGAGGCGTCACAATATGACAATCTCTAATTACAATGGAGTCCGCATTGTTCATAAAATGAACAGCAAATCCTTGGGCTCCAAGAACCTCAATTTTTAGATTTTCAATAATAAGGTGGCTTGTGGAAACCAAACTCATTACAGGCAAATTTGCAGTAGTAGGGGAAGAACTTAAAATGGTTAAATCATTTAAGCCTTTAATTGTAATTGTGTTGGTAGAACTTGCCCCTGTAATCGCCGGAATTGTTATTTGTTCCGTGTAGGTTCCTGCCATTACATTAAAGGTAACTGGCGCCGAAATTCCGCTTGTTGTTAATGCGGATACTGCAGCTGAAAAAGTTTGGTAATTTGTTCCGGCAGTTGGACTGGCTGTGTTGATGGTGTAGGTGCCAGATAGTTGTCCGAAAGTGTTGGTACTACAAAGCCCAAAAAAGCTTAATAGGATAAATAGAATCGATGATTTTTTCATTAAGCTGATTTAAAGTATTTGGTATTATGTCATCAGGTTGGAGTTAAAATAAAAACCTCAAGCCATAGTAAATTAGCTTCAAAAGTAGGAAGAGTTTTCATGCAAAAACCAAATCTAGGGTGTTTGCCCTAGGGAAATGGGGCAGAGGATTGAGAAGATATTACGGTTGCGAAATATTTGAAAGTTGAAAGAATATTTTATTTATAATCCAGAATTGAAATCCAATTAGCGACTAATTTAATAGGGTTAAAGGCTAAGCTGTTTTATTCCATCAACAATCTAGAAGGTAAAGTTAAATCCAAAAATTTGGTCCCTTCCCTAAAATGATCTAGTAAATTTTAAATCACACTTATCATTAAAAACATAAGGCTTAAAAAAAATACTATATTTGACCCAAGATGCGTCCAACACTTTCCATAATTCTAATCTTTCAGATTCTTTTGGGCTCCATTAATTTTAATGGAGAAATGCATTTTTGTGGTAATAATCTAAAAGATATTGCCCTTTTTGGCAAAGCCGAATCATGCGGATCTATGGGCGGTGATGAAGAAAATAAAACATGTTCTGTTGGTTTTCATCAGGATGGCTTTAACAAGGACAATTGCTGTAAGGATCGTAAGTTTTCAATTTTAGGAATTTCTTCGGGTTATGATTTAGCAAATGGTTTTTCTTTTTCTATTTCAAAAAATCTAAGTGCAGTTTTCTTTTTTCAAGATGAAATTTTTAATGGTTTATCCCCATTTTCAAACGCCAGTTTTTACATTGATCGGTATGAACCACCAATCATTTTTAGAGACATCCCCACCCTTTTCGATTCCTTTTTGATTTAGGATCCCCAATTACTATTTTTTGATATTGAAATTTTTCATTTCAATATTCACCATTGGAAACGATCCGTTTGTCATTGGTATCTTTAAGTATTTCAACTTTTTAATAACATTTCTATGAATAAATATTTATTTTCATTAGCCATTTTTGCCATCCCAATTTTAGGCTATTCACAATCCAATTTAATTCTTAATATTAACCACAAGCTCGGAAACAGTTCTTTTAACTTTGGTCAAAACGCAACAAACAACCAGGGTGATGTTTTTGGAGTAACACGTTTGGAATATTATATAGCCGAAGTAAAATTAACTTATGACGGCGGTCAGGATACCACCCTCCAGGATTTTTGGATTTTGGTGAATGGTGGTACTACTACTAATATGCCTTTAGGTACCTTTAATATTAGCACTTTAGAAAGCGTCTCATTTGGTATAGGCGTACAATCTTCTATAAATCATTTAGATCCTACGGCCTACCCAGCGGCACATCCATTATCGCCAAAATCTCCGTCAATGCATTGGGGTTGGACAGCCGGGTATCGATTTGTGGCCATGGAAGGAACCGCCGCATCCAAAAGCGATATTTTTCAGATTCATGCTCTAGGGGATGCCAATTATCATATTCAAACCATCAACACTTCTGGGAAAATTCAGGGGGGAGATTTGATAATCGATCTTGACGCTGATTATGAAAAGGCATTGGAAAATATTACAGTGAACTCTGGTTTAATTAATCACGGTTCCAATGGGGAAGCTTCCGTTCTTCTCAATAATTTTAAAAACCATGTTTTTTCGGAAGCTGGATCTGGAATCGGTCTTGTTGAAACAGGGAATACTAAAATGTCAATCTTCCCAAATCCTATGGTAAAGGGTAATGGTATTAGCATTGAAATAGAACAAGGAGATCTAAAATCCATTAAATTACTTGATGTCGCAGGAAGGTTAATTATGGAAGGAAACCTTAATTTTATTGAGAATGAAACCAAAAATCTAAGTGAAGGTAGCTACATAATTTCATTGGAATTTGAAGAAGGTAGTGTTCTAAATCAAAAATTGTTAATCCTACAATAATATGAAGCTATCAACAAACACAAGCAAAGGTATTGTTGCTGTATTGTTGCTGTCTTTTGCCATGATTGTCGCCTGTAAGGAGGAAGATGATGATGACAATAATGGAATATCACTAGACAGTAGTGCATACAATTTAGAAATTGGCGATTTTCCACCTCCTCAAATATCACCAGACAATCCCCTAACTATACAAGGAGTGAAACTAGGGAGAATGCTTTTTTACGAAAATAAACTTTCCAAGGATGGAAGTCAGAATTGTGCCAGCTGTCATAGGCAACAACATGCATTTACAGACACGGCTAAATTCTCCACAGGAGTAGAGGGTTTGCTAGGTGGACGTCAGGCTATGGCAGTTTTTAATATGGCATGGAATGGCAATGAATTTTTCTGGGATGGAAGAGCACATTTATTAAGGGATCAATCTTTAAAACCAATACAAGATCCATTGGAAATGAATGAAACTTTGGAAAATGTAATTGCAAAGTTAAATGCAGACAAAACCTATCAAGATCAATTTACCAGAGCTTTTGGTTCCTCTACTGTAACGGAGGAGCGAATTTCATTGGCCTTAGAGCAGTTTATGAATTCCATAGTATCCGTAGATAGTAAATACGACAAGTTTCTTAGAGGAGAAGCCACCTTAACAACAAATGAAGAAAGAGGGAGGTTTTTGTTTTTTAGCGAATACAACCCATCCTTCCCAAATATTTCCGGTGCCGATTGCGCGCATTGCCATGCAGGGAAAAATTTTGAAAATGACAGGTATATGAATAACGGATTGGATAGCGATCAAAACAGGCAGGATTCAGGAAGAGCGGCAGTTACAGGTAGTGCTGGTGATTTGGCAAAGTTTAAAGTTACCTCACTTCGAAATGTTGAAATAACACCACCTTTTATGCATGATGGCAGGTTTACTACCCTTGATGAGGTTGTTGATCATTATAATACAGGAATGAACAGCTCTTCTACAATCGACCCAGCTCTGCTTTATCCACTAAACAATGGTGGTTTGCAATTAACGGCTCAAGACAAAGCAGATTTAATAAGCTTTTTGAAAACCTTAACGGATGATGTATTGATAACTAACCTTGAGTATAGTGATCCATTTTAAAAATCAATTAGAAACAACAGTAAGCTTGGTTTCACTTTCAAAAAAGTGGACTGGCTTTCTGTTGTTAATTATTTTAATTTCTTGTTCAAAGGAAAAAAGTATAGATCAGATTGTCCCTAAACAAGAAATAATTCAAATCCCTCAAGGCTTTCCAGAAATGGAATTCCCAGAGGATAATAAATTTAGTGAGGAAAGATGGCTTCTTGGGAAAAAATTGTTTTTTGATCCCATCCTTTCTATTGATGGACAAATTAGTTGTGCCACTTGTCACAAACCCTCCTTGGCTTTTGCAGATAGTAATAAATTTAGTGATGGTGTTTTTGCAAGACCGGGAACAAGTAATTCTCCAAGTCTGGCTAATGTGGGTTACCACCCTTATTTATTAAAAGAAGGTGGTGTTCCAAGCTTAGAAATGCAAGTTCTAGTTCCTATCCAAGAGGAAAATGAGCTTAATCATAATATTGTGGATATAGCCGCGGAACTGGATAGTATTCCTGAATATGTGAACATGAGTTTGGCGGCTTACAATCGCAGGCCAGATGCATTTGTTATTACCAGAGCTTTAGCTACTTTTCAAAGGAGCTTGATTAGTGGAAATAGTTCTTATGATAAATATTTCTATCAAAATAAAACATCTGCACTTACTGCAAGTCAAATAAAAGGAATGGAATTGTTTTTTTCCGCTCGAACACTTTGCTCCAGTTGCCATGGGGGTTTTAATTTTACAAATTATGCCTTTGAGAATAATGGTTTGGACACCATTTATGAGCAGGAAGGAAGAATGAGAATTACGATGCTGGAAAAGGATCGTGCACTTTTTAAAGTCCCTTCATTAAGAAATGTGGGACTAAGCTCCCCTTATATGCATAATGGAAAGTTTACAAGTTTGGAGGAGGTTGTAAACCATTATAATAAGGGTGGCGAAGCTCATGCAAATCGAAGCGATCTTCTCCATCCATTGAAATTAAGTGGAGAGGAAAAAAAGGACCTGGTTCAATTCCTTCACTCGCTTACTGACCTTGATTTTACAACAAAAGAAATTTTTAATCAAAACTAAAATAAAATGAAAAAAATAAGTATTCTATTAATATTACCCATGCTTTTTGGCTTTTCGAAGTCATTTGCCCAATGTGCTGTGGATGAGTTTGAAGTTGAAATTTTTATCGAAACAGATGGCTATGGTTATGAAGGATATTGGCAGCTAACCAATGGCGGAGAGCCTTGTGGCGCTACAAATATTGCCTCAGGAGGAAACAATGCTGTAGGCTGTAACGGGGGCGGGAACCGATCTGTAAATAGTGGAGGTTATGCCAATAATCAAACCTTTTCTGCCGGGACTTGGTGCCTAAAAAAAGACTCCTTGTTTAATTTACACTATATCGATGATTGGGGTGATGGTGGATTTGGTTTTACAGTTACTGTTAATGGCTATGATGTTTTAAATGTTTCAGGACAAGGGCCAAATCAAATTTGGTCTTTTCAAGCTTCGGAACCCCCTTCAATTGATGGGGAAATGTCGGAAATTAAAACTCCTTACTCCTATAATTTTACAGGAAATAATACCCTTACTGGTGAATTTGTAAATAGAGGAAAGGATACTCTTACCAATGTAGATATTCAATATTCCTTAGATGGGGGAACTATTCAAAATCACTCTTTAACGGGACTGAGCCTAGCTTTTGACGAAAAATTAGAATATAGTCATGCTGTTAATTTAAACCTAACTATTGGAATGCATGACCTAAAGGTTTGGTCCACAAATATCAATATGCAAACAGATTCATTTCCTTCAAATGATACCTTGGAATTCAACTTTGAGGTAGGGCCAGAGGTTCCTAATATTATTGACGGATATTTTACGAGTATTCCTTGGCCTCAAGAATTCGCCAATAGTTCTGATCAATTAAATGGTCCTACAGATCTTGATTTTCATCCTGTTTTAAGCAGAAAGGAATTATGGGTAATTAATAAAAGGACAGAAAACGCAGGGGGGTCTACCGTAACTGTTTCAAATGCCGGAGAAAGCAACCAAAGTTCGGTACATAAGGTGGATGGAAATTCCTGGCATTTTATGTCACTTCCTACTGGAATTGCATTTGGGGAAAATGAAAATTTCGCTAATTCACCAGGAGTTTTTGATTCCAACCATAATGGAGGGCAACCCTTTACTGGTCCAGCTCTTTGGTCTAGCGATCCTCAAGTTTACGCTCAACCTTCCGGAGGAAATGGAAGTCACCTAGATATGCTACATAACAGTCCAGAATGCCAAGGAATTGCTCATGAAGTAGATAATGTGTATTGGGTTTTTGATGGTTATAATTCTGACTTAGTGCGCTATGATTTTGCAGAGGACCATGGACCTGGAGCCTCCTACCACGGTGATGCGATCGTGCGCAGGTACCGGGATGAATTGCTCAAAAAAGATCCACAAGACAAAGTGGTTAGTCATTTGGTTTTGGATAAATCAAGCAATTGGTTATACGTTGTGGATCAAGGAAATAACAGAGTTATTCGAGTGGATATTACAAGTGGTACTATTGGTCAGGATTCAAATATCAATAATTACGAACCTGTTGAAGAGTATAAAGAAGTTGTAGGTTATACTTGGGAAACTGTTGTAGACGCCGGACTTGTCCAAGCTGCTGGAATTGACATCATTGAGGATAGGATGATTGTAAGTGACTATTCTACTGGGGAAATTATAGTTTATGATATCAGCGTAATTCCAGCCATTGAAAAAGGTAGAATCCAAACTGGAGCAACTGGGATAATGGGTGTGAAAATAGGTCCAGAAGGGAATATTTGGTATGTAGATTATGATGCCAATAAACTTTTTAAACTTCGCCAATCAGCTATTTCTTTGGATGAAGATCAAATGATAGAATTTGAGGTTTTCCCAAATCCTTCTGCGGGCATTTTTAAAATTAAGGCTCGCGAAATGAAAAATGCTGTAGTGGAAATTTACAACCTTACTGGAACCAAAGTTTTTGAACAAAAAACAAGCGGAGGCGAAATTGAACTAAATACAGATTTAGCAGCTTCCGTTTATATCCTTAAAGTAATTGATACTAAAACAGGCTTTTCAGGGCAAAAAAGAATCGTAATTCATTAATATAGTCTTCATAGAACAGGAAAGTCGCGCCTGTTCTATGAGGACCTATAGATTTAAAAATGGCGAAGGATAATAAAATATTCATTAAAAACATGGTTTGCCCAAGGTGCATTAAGGCAGTTGAAAAGACGATGACGGATTTGAAAATTGATTTTATGGCCATTGAACTTGGAAGTGTTCAGCTTATAGAAAAGTTATCTGAACAACAGAAATCTGAGTTTGGATTTAAACTAAATGAACTGGGATTTGAACTTTTAGAAACCAATAAATCCAAATTAATTTC
>CAKZNE010000161.1 GCA_937129395.1 uncultured Cryomorphaceae bacterium
CCCGAAGAGGCCAAGGTTTCAAATGCAAAGGCGGAAAAATACCTGAAAGGGGAAATTGATGAATATATTGATACCTATCGTTATTTCCATCCAAAATCAGAAAGTGTTTCTTGGTTAAAATCGGTGGGAAGGATTGTTGAACGGGATGAAGATGGAAATCCGATAAAAATGCTTGGGGTTACCATTGATGTAACCGAAGAGAAAATTGCCGAAATAAAACTGGTTGCAGCAACCAATAAAGCGGAAGCGGCCAACATCCATAAAAATCACTTCTTGGCAAATGTGGGCCATGAAATTCGTACACCTATGAACGGTGTAGTTGGATTTTCGGGATTGTTAAAAGATGAGAACCTTTCTCCTCAATTAAGGGATAAGTATTTGGAAATTATTGATAGTAACTCCAAACAACTTCTAAACCTTATTGATGATATTATTGATATTGCAAAAATTGAATCCAAAGAAATGCGGATTCACCTTGGGGAATGTAATATCAGAAGCTTGGTGGAAGATTTGAAAATCACTTATGAGCAGCTCAAAATTGAAAGAGATAGGGAAGACGTAGGTTTAGTTTTGGATATTCCTAAAAAGTTGGATTTTTCTTTTATTAGAAGCGACGATAAAAGGTTGAAGCAAATCTTGATAAACCTTTTAAATAATGCTCTAAAGTTTACCGAACATGGGAAAATTACTTTCGGATTTAAAATTGAAAAGGACTTTTTAAGGTTTTTTGTTAAGGATGAAGGTATTGGAATTCCCAAGGATAAACTTCAAGAAATTTTTGAACGATTTAAACAAGTAGATTACCAATCTGCAAAATATGGGGGTACAGGTTTAGGACTTGCCATTAGTAAGGGTTTAACTGAATTGTTAGGAGGGCTATTTGATGTGAAATCTACATTTGGAAATGGGTCAACATTCAGTTTCACCATTCCATTTGAAGTTGTAGAAATTGATGAAACAAAAATTGCTTCCAAAAAATATAATGGAAGCTTTTTAAAGGGTAAAACCATTTTGGCTGTGGATGATACGGAAATGAATTTAATTTTAATTCAAGCAGTATTAAAGGATTATGATGTAAAAATAATCACAGCTGAAGATGGAGAGGTGGCCATTGAAAAATTTAAAAAAGCAAAGGGGACAATCGATGCAGTTTTAATGGATATTAGAATGCCAAAAGTGGATGGCTATCAAGCTATGGTAGAAATTTTAAATATTGAACCTTCGGCAGTGGTTATTATGCAAAGTGCCCATGCCATGCAAGAAGAGAAAAACAAATGTTTAGAGCTCGGAGGCAAAGGGTACCTAACAAAGCCGATAAACAGGAATCTATTAATTGAAACCTTAGATCAGTTTATTTAAAACAAAATTTTATTCATTTAGGGGAATAAAAAAATCGATTTAAGGTCTCGTTTGCTAAGATCTTAAATCGATTTCTATTTCAAATTTGCACTTAATTCCCTTCCCTATTTAGCTATCAAGGTTAGAGTTTCAGTGCTTTTTTCTGTTTGAATAACTACCACGCGGATCCCTGCGGCATGGTCATCTTGCCATTCCAATGTCTCAAATGGAGTAATTTTAAATTGATTTAATAATTGCCCAATGGAAGAATAAACGCCAATACTAATTTCTTTTTCTGTAGGGTTTTCAATAAACAATCTATTTTGGTAAGGATTAGGATAAATTTGAATTCTACCTTCTTCAATTTCAATTAAACCAATAGTTCCATTACTTGCATCCGGAGTATAATTGGTAAAGAATACCCAATTTGGTGAAGCATCATATTCCCTACCATAAGAAATGTCTGTTGTTTGGGTACTAAAAGCAATATAATCGGCTGTATCTAAATTAGCCCCATTTTGGTGAAAAAGGCCAATTTCCTCTCCTCCCTTGGAAAGCTTAAAATTCGCATGGTTCGTTCCTTTAGCAGAATCGTTTGAAGCCCAAATTAATTTGAATCCTCCTGCAGAAATATACTCTGCCGGCAATTGCCATTGGGTAGGATCAGTTACATCATCAGATAAAAAATAATCGCCTAAGAAAATACTATCGCTAGTATTATTATATAATTCTATCCAATCCTCATAATCCCCCGCCTGGTCTGCAATGGCTGCATCATTATCTGCCATAAATTCATTAATTACTAAATCCCCAACGGCATCAATTCTATGGTATTCATATTCTGCTCGTGCTGGGGAAAATTTTCCTATTCCTGCATTTTCTGCATAAATATAATATTGAATTGACGGACTACTCATTGTGATATTTGCTCCATAAACACCGTCACCTGCTGCACCATCATTATGGGTGCCATCATCGTACATAGAAACTCTTGTAAAAGGAGATGTCTTTAAACCTCTATAACCTAAATAAACGGCATTTTCGTCCGCAACGGTGGCTGTTATGCTAAGAGCTTGACCAATTGTTGGGTTTGTAGTTGAAGGTGAAACATTGGCAATACTTGGCTCCGTTTGGGTAAAGTCAGATAAGCCTAATAAATAGGTGTTTCGAGCATCCATTAAACTTTTAATTCCAGGGGTATTTCCACCACCAGGACCACCACCAGTGCTTACATCATTGTCGATATTACTAGTGAAATTAGCATAGGAATAAAATTTATTTGGATCTGCTTGAACATCCGTGTCCACAGTCGTTTGTAAACTTTGAGCCGCTGTATAATAACTGCCATCATCGAAGTTTTCTTTTAACATGGTTTTGATGTGAGCTAGGTACATTTTTTTATACATCGGCACACTCAATAGCTGTTTTATCAAAGGAAAATCTGCATCATTCTCATGCAAAAGATGAGTCATTTGCTGTTTTTGTGTTGTACTGTTTAGATTACTGCTTCCTGTCATGGAAAAACGTCCAAAGGATTCGTTTAAATCCCAAACAATGGGAATAAAACGTCCGTTATTGTCGCGGTATAAATAGTAGTTTTGAGAAAATGCGCCAGAATAACTATCTAGATTTACAAATACATTGTTAAAAGCCAGCATCCATAAAGCTCTATCCACATCAAGAATTTTTTCGATGGACGAAATATCGTTTTCCAATGTGTCACAAAGATTTATTAATTCCTTCCAACCAAAATCAGATTTAATCTCATAAGCATCTTCATAATCTGCACTATCCTGACTAATATAATCTAGGTTTGGAAAGTCTGAGGTTTGAGGTCCTGCACCTGCTGGTGGATTACATTTTACAAAAGTGTTGGACTTAGATGAAAATCTACTAGTAAGAAATTTCTTGCTTACGGCTTCGGAGTTGCTATAGAGGCCAATTAGGTTTCCGTTGATAAAAACATTGGCATAATTGGAAAGTGGCGCATCCATATATTGACGAAGAATTTGGTAGGATAAAACCTCCCTTACAAACGAAGGGTCATTTTTTACATTACTGAGTTTGATATCTGTATAACCATCGTAAATATGATCCTTATAAGTATCTAATTCAATATGAAAAGGGTTTTTGGTTTGATTGGCACTATAGGTACTGTTGCCTTTATACTTTACGCCAACACTATCGAAAACAACACCGTTAATGGCCACAGATTGAGCCATAATATAATCTTCATTACCAGCCTTTTCAGCATCCAATAATGCGTCCCAATTGCTTTGCGCAAAGGTGATTTCTATTTTTTGAACGGTGCTGAGGTCATAAAAAGATTGAGAATTTCCAAGAAGCGAATAAATGGACAATCCCGCAAGGCATAAAAGCTTTTTCATTCTGAAATTTGTGTTTATTTAGTGGTAGACGGTTTTGGTTTTTAAAACCTTCGGTTGGACTAATTATTTTTTTAAAAGTTCAAGTTCATTGCTGGCCCGAATTATTTAGATCCTTGTAAAAAATCATGAAAACCGATAATGTGCTAAATGGATTGAGTAATTGGGACTAACTTGCCGTACAGAATTGTAAAAACTTGGAACAAAAGAATCCCTCTTCGAAACACTTTCCGAACTAATCCAAAACCCTATTATCCAAAGATTGTTTTCCATTTTTTAAGGGACGAATTAAATGTGCCGGTACATGCGGATTGTGACTTTAACCTAGCAGGAGAAATATTTACCAAGGTATTGTATGAGGTTTGCGGAGATTATGCCAAAGCAAGTGATGAATGGAAAAAATTGGCAAACAGATATAGGGTAGAGGAGGCCATGGTTTTACCAATGGTAAGTTTAAAGTTTGACGAAAACTGGATTACTTTTACTCTGCGATATATAGTAGATTTTAAAAAGAAGTGAAGTACCAAAGATTTAATTTTCACACAATTATTGGAAGAATTTAAAGCCCATGATCCGAAAATTCGAATTGCTTCTGGAAGTTTAGAGCTTACTAATGTCTAGTAAGTTCAAGTGTCCTTACTTCAAATGAATTAGTACCCAATTGTGCTAGTTTTTTGAATTTGAATCTAGAATAAAGCACTATTTATTTTGTTTTGGAATAAGAAATTCCACCAAAATCTCACCTTCCTTATCTAGCATTTCAAGTTTCCCAGTAGAATCAATCCTTAAACATTCGTCATCGTGGTTGTTTTGAAACTTGAAAATTGAACTTTCTTTTGTATGGCCTTGTAGTAGCAACACTTTGGGGTCGTAACCTTCGTGTTTATCCGTGTAATAATACTTTCCTTCATACTCGTAAATCTGAAAAGGATGGCCAATTGTCATGTGAGAATAGCGTTCCGTAATCATGACCCATTTTCCCAGAAATGTTTTTTCGGATTCCTTGTGTACCAGAAGTTTTTTCGAGCAAACTAGTTTTATCTTTTCTAAATCCAATTCAGTTGATTTATCCATTCCTAATAAATCCAACCTTGCTTCAATATTTTCTTCCGTTGGTTTTGTGCGTTTGGGTGCAAAACCAAATTTATTTTGGAATAAAGCGGCCAAGAAATAGTGGTGATAAGAGTATTTTAATATTTCCTTTGATTCAAAGGCCTGGTTTATAATTCCGAAAGTCGCTTGCTTTTGGGCATAAGTGGGGCAGTGAATCCAAACCAACCATGCTACATCAGCGGCTTTGCCAAATTCCTTTTTTGTTGGGTAACCATACTTTTCAATTAATTGACAAACCTTAAACAAATTAGCAGAATCAATAGAGTCATTCGAATTGGTTCCCCGGTTTCCTTGGTCGGAATTGTAGAGTCTGGTCCAGGTACTTTTTAAGGTGGAATGGACTGTGTCCGATTGACCCTTGATATTATTGGGAATAGTTAAAAGTAAAAAGTAGAGTAGGAGTTTGAACATTTATATATCAAATATAGACAAATGACAAAAAAAAGGGGTTGGGTTCAAATCCCATATTATTTTTATTGGATTCCTCCTTGTTAAGTTGCTTTCGTAATACAAAAACGGAGAAGAATTAACATTTATAGCTTTGTTTTAAAGCTAGCAAATCATTGGGCAACACAATATTACTATTTGGCGTTTAAGATTTAATTGTCGAATTAAAATTTTCAAAATGCCTAACCAAATTTGTATTTCTCCAAAAACGAAATCCCCTATTTTTTTTATTCTAGGTTTTGTTTTTATTCTTCCATCTTATGCCCTGGCCCAAAATGAAAAACCAAAGGACTGTCGCTGGGAAATTCATGTTGGTGGGACTGGAGCTTACACGGATTTTTCCTCCTTTTCCAATCTTTTTAATGCCAATTTTGAACATGATTATTCTTTTAGACCTGAATTAATGGCCGGAAGTAATTTAGGGTTTTCTGTGAGCTTGAACCGTTTGGCTTTAACCGTAGGAATCGAAAAGTTATATCTTAAAAAAAGTGAAGGCTTACTTGAAGCTGAATTTCAAAATGCCGGTGGTTACCTTTGGGTATCCTATGATTTTCCCTTAAAAAAATTTGTAATTCGCCCCATAGTAGGTATGAGTCATAATTTTTCCCGTAGTAATTTTAGCTCTTCAAGTTTTGGAGGTAATCCAAGTATTTCTGGTTTAGCGAATTCTTATCAAATCGATTGGGAAACTTGGCAAATTGATTTTGGTTTATATGTAGGGACTTATTTTAGATTACGAGAACTGGGAAATAACCAAAGAATAAATCTTGGACTTAGATTTATTCAAATGGAAAATGTCCATTCCAATAAACCCTTGGATTCCAATGGGAATAGTGTTGTTGGGGTCAATGAATTGAATACCAGTCGGACCAATTTATCATTTATTATTGGGATCCCTTTGAATTTTATGAGCCCCTAAGAAATTATCCTTTGTAAAAAATCTCCCAATAAATCCTCCAAATTTTCATGATCTTGAAGTTGGTCGTATAGAACATCTTGAGAATAAAGTTGGGACTTTTGTTTTTGTGTCAATTCAATTTTAAAAACTGATTTTTTATAGTCATCATCCAAAAGTCCTTTTGGGTTTACCACCTCCATGCTGCTTCTTACAATTTCTGCGCTGGCTGTGGCTTTAATGTCATGGAGAACATGAACAATTTCTGGAGCAAAGATGCCAAATGAAGTTTCGTAAAACTCTGCAAAACCCCCGTTTGTTACTGTTTGATTCAATTTTACAATAATGTAAACCATCTTTTCCGGACCTGTAAATCCCTGAACCAAATCGTACCATTCCGACCAACTTTCTGTATCAAAATCTCCCTCTTCAATTTGGTGATTGGCAGAACTGTATAACCGGCTGATCAAAGCCCTGTTGGAAATTTTCTCCATTTTTGGATTTCTCTGAAATTTTAGCCAAAATTAGATAAACAGAATTAATACCCTTGTTACTGCTGCTAACAATATCAGCGAGGAGGCAATTCCTAAAATCTTAATTGCCAAACTGGGTTTATGGGGGATTAAATTGTTTCGATTTCGAACAGAAATTATCCCAATTAGCATTCCTCCAATCAATCCTCCTGCATGGGCTGGATTATCAATAAATTCTCTGCCAAAATATCCGAAAATCGCAACGGCAATAATGTCGCTAATCATATGTTTTATGTAATTTTTTGGAATGTTGTTTTTGAACTTTATACTCATAATTAGGATAAATCCAATCAATCCCATAATACCACCTGAAGCTCCTACAGAAGTTAAATTTGGAATTAAAAACAAACTAAAAAGACTTCCAAAAAGGCAAGAAAAAAGAAAGACTATTACGAAATATGAAAAACCTGAAATGCGAATAACAAAATGGCCGAAAATGTAAAGGGCACTGACATTGAAGAAGAAATGAATAAAATTTGCATGTAACAAGGTAGCTGTTAAAAGGCGCCAGTATTCGCCATTCAAAGTTTGTGGTTTTACAAGTCCAGCCAGTTTTACAGACTCGTTTATTCCGAAAATATATTGAAATAGGATGATCAAAACCAAAAAACCGCACACAATAAAAATAGAAACTGTTTTTTTCTGACCAAGCCAAAATCGGAATTTAATTTCGGAGAATTCTTGGTGGTAATTGGTCTCGTTAATAGCCAAATGGGAAATCAATTCGTAAATACCCCTAAGAAGGGGAAGTATGCCCAAAATCAAAAAATACAAATTCGACATAGGGTCTGAAAAAAAACTGTTCATTTCCCTTTGACTGATCAAAAGCATAAATCCAGCCCATAAAATCACAAATAGGGCACTTCTTTTAATACTACTTTTACTTGATTCCTTTTCTTTTTTTAAAAGCAGTTTTAGGCTTCTGTAATCAAATCCAGGAATAAAGAATTGTTTTTGATTTGGGTAGGTGATAAATTTAATATCATCTTTGGTTTCAATTGCTTCGATTAATTCTTCAGGGCTGCATTCTTTTTGCTTTTCGCTGGAATCTACAATAAAAGCACATGCAATATTTTCGCCCTTCTTGGGAATTTCTATTTGGTCTTCCCAGTTTGTTGGTTTGTTTTTGCCTAACATGAAAAAGTTTTTATATCCCAATTTTCCTATTTCAAAATAATCTTTTCTACCCTTCTAGTTCCCCCATGGACCACGACTATATGATAGTTTCCCCTAGGAAGATGACTAAGGTCAATTTCTGAATTAAAATCCCTATTCTTATAAACAAGAACCCCCAATTGCGAATAAACTTCAATACGAGTGGAGGGACCATTTACACCCTTGATTTTAATAATTCCAGAGCTGGGATTTGGTGAAATTTTTAAGGAGGTGTTTTGGCTCAAATCCAATCCAATATCAGAAACCACTGTAACTGTAATACTGTCTTTGTTTTCACAGCCAATGGAATCATTCGCAGTTAGAATAATAGTGTGACTTCCAAAACCGAAGGTGTTTTTACTGATTGTAATTTGGGAGTTACTGCTTCCATTACTCCAGAGGAAATTGCTAAAGCCGCTTGCTGATAAAGAGAGGCTATCGTTACCATAAATGGTGGTGTCACTTCCTAAATCTAAATAAGCTTTATTCCTAATGGCGCTTACTTTTATTCTGGGTGATTGGCAATCCCCACGAGGATTAAAACCATAATGGTAATAAACTTTGCCGGCAAAATTACGTGGATGGTAAATGCTTCCAAAGGTGTGGGAAATTCCCGATCCACTTGGCATGGATAATTTTGAATCTGAAAATACAGCGGAGGAGCTACTTTGGTAGGAAAGAGATGAACCAGAGTTTTGTAAATGCAGATAAACAGAAAATGTATCGTTGGGATTTACCTGGAGATTATGATAGTTCAAATTTGCAAGATCCCCTGGGTTAGAAATAGTGGCGCTATCTATTCCCCAATAAATCCAATCGGCCATAGTGCTTTCAGAACCTTTGTGACTTCCATAACGGTAATAGGCAACAACCTTTTGGGAAGCCACAGTATTTATTGGAACAGAAAGGCTGTCTAAAACTAGGGTGTCATTGGCAATAATGTCGAACATCTGGCCATTAAAATTGACATTTGTGCTTTTTGTAAGATCTGCAGTTTCTTTAAAATAAAATGGTCCTTTCACAGCCTCGGCATAGTAGTCGGTTTGACTTTGAACAGGAAGAACTGAATAATTTCCACCAAAATGAATTGGATTTATACCTGCTAGTGAATCATACCAAACCAAGGTTCCATTAGTACTTATCGCTTTTAAATGGACAGAATCATTTGGACAATAATATTGGTCGTTTGCACTAATGCTGGGCTTGCCAATTCTTACCAAATTGACTTGGGCGCTGGTGTCATTGTTAAGGATAGGTCCAATGGAATCCAAATAGGCTAGCACTTTAAAATTGCCACCAGAGTAGCTGTTGAAAGTAAATGGTACAGTATCCGATTCGCAGCTGTTTAGGTTATTTGGTAAAATAAGGGTAGAAGTAGAGCTTAGGCCGCCATTGGTGATCTCAAAATTCAAGGTAATGGGAAATAAAATAGGTGATCCTAAATTGGAAACTATCGCGCTAAGCTGTTCTAAACTATCTCCACATTTGGTTCCGTGACTTAGCAGCCTAATGGCAAAATCGGGAAAGTTTAGGGTGTCAGAAAAGTGATTCGGAATAAGTTCATTGATCACTCTTTTGTTTAAAAGACGATGAGCAGGATCATTAAGATGAGTTCCATCACCAGAGTCGAAAATTGTTTTTATCCCATTGCTACTATCCGCAATTCCATTCCAGAAATCAATAGCATAGTTTCCGTAATGGGCTAAAATGGAATCTTTTACATCAATTTGAATTTGTTTGCTGGCAGCAGATGAAAAATTCTTGGGTTGAGTGGTGCAAAGCCAAAAAAGAATATTGGCACTGTCTGCGGCATCTTTTAAAGTTCTAAAATTACTTAACTGCTCCGTTACTCCAAATCCATTTGAAGCATCGTTGGAAGGCATGTTTACAATAATAGCATCTGCACCCAAACGAATGGCCTCCGAAATGTTTTTCGCAGTATTCCGGTTTGGTCGACTTGGAACCGAAAACCAATCCGGCATAATATGATAGGTAGTATAACCCCCAACTGCAAGATTGGTAACTTGATTTTGAGGATTTAGGGATTGCAAATGTTTACGATAGCGATTTACCCAGGCGCTGTCGGAAGAACTAGGTCCAGCCCCGGCTGCTGTGGAACTACCTAATACGACGACATGGATTGTGGCGTTTTGCGCACAGGCGTTGTAGTTTTGGGCGGATAAAAAGATTTGGCCAAATGAAAATAAGATGGCAATGAAAAATTTCATTGTTGAATATCAGTTTGAATAATAATTCGAAAGTTAAAGAATTAACTAAGACAGCCCTTAATTAAAACTCGCCTTAATTCCAATACCAAAATGTTTTCCATTTTTTTTTTTTGAAGGGAATTAATAAATATTTAGAATACTTTTAAATTTTTTGTAAAATCTTCCATATATTTAAAAACAGATTTAATCTTTTTTTATATTTTAAACATCTAATATCAGTTATTTAATAAAAACTTATCACTTTATTTAATTATTAAATAATTAATTATAAATCTTATTGATTGAGTTCAACGTTAACTTATGAGTATAAAACAGATTGGCTATTACTTTTAGTCATCATAAATCGAAAAACCAAAAATTTTTGATGTTATTAATATTTCCTGCAAGAAGTAAAACTGAACATCACGTTTTAACATATTTACTCAAGTAAGATTTATAAAGAGATATGTAGTTATTTTAAAAATCGGTTCAGAATATTAGAAAAATAAAATTTAAATCAAACAGTTACCATTAGAAATGATTTTTATTACCTTAGCGAGTTTTTCATGGGAAAGAAAACCTCGCTTTTTCGTTACTAACCGGCCGTAAATATCGTAAATAAGGGTAGTAGGGGAAGCTTGATATCCCCCGATAGTACGCAAAAACCTACTGTCGGCTTTATAGGAAGGAATAGATTTATGATAATGTTTAAGTGCTGTTCTAAGTTGACGGTTATTCCCTTTAGTACCCATTAAGGAATTATTAATAGAGCTATGGCATAAGAAGATTTAAAGTGGTCATCATAAACAAATTTTCTAAACCGACATTCACTGTGACGTTGTCTGTTAAATTGTAGCCCGCGGTAAAATCAAAGGTAGTCACAGCGGCGCTATTCTCTAGTTGAGTTAATAATGGTACGCCATCAGAAGTTTCTTCCAAGCTTGCTAGGTTATCTACTGTAGAATGTGCAATAGATGTAGTTAGGGCAAGAAGTTCGTTATCATAACTTAATGAGTAACTGGCTGAAACAGATTCTTCTAACGAATCATGCTACAGGACAGTTACACCGCTATGGCTTCACTTGTGTTAAAAATCTACCTGTGGACTTAAGTGTTAAATATTCCATAGCGTTAACCATGTTAATTAGCTCGGTAAAAAGTCAATAGCCCAAATAGTTTTGGTAACACCAACACTTGCCGTAGGAAAGGTAATTGAACGTAATATACTTAACAACTGACGTTCTAATTTTGAGTTATTTAATTCACTTGATTTAATAACAATATTACTTATTTTTCCATTAGGTTGAATTTCAATTTCAAATAAAACCTTACCTTGTAAAAATGGATCTTTTCTTAGGGCTCTATTATAGCGTGCATAAAGTCTTGCTTTATTAGCTTCTAATGTTCGTCTTAATGATACTTCTGAACGTTGACCCGATTGTGCAACCGCTAAATCTTCTTCCACCAAAACATCTGTATCAGCTAATACTTCTTCATCAGACAAACGTACTTTTTTAGTATTACGGGTACTTAAAGCATCACTGCTCGCCACTTTGATAGTTTTTGCTGCACTTAATGCGCTGCTTTGTTTACTTATTTCAGTACCCAGTAATTTTCGCTTTACTTTAACTTCTGATGACTTGTCATTATTTAACTTTGTTTTAGCTGCTGGCGATATTACAAAGGCTTCACGCATAGCAAAAAGTTCATCTTTCATTGCCGCTAAACCAGCTGTTTTCGCCTTTTTCTTCGCTAATTCACGTCTTTTTTCTACCGATAAAATTGGTTTTTTTATCGGTTCTTCTTTTGTTTTTTCTTTTTTTACTTCCTCAAGTTTTTCTTCAATTTTTTTCTCTTCTATAATTTCTTTTGGCTTTTCTGGCAGGGGTAATTGTTTTTCCTTTAGCACTATTTTAGCTAACTGTACTGGTATTTTTTCTTTCTCTTCACGAGGAATTTCTACTTGTTCTATAAAAGGTACAATCACCGCGATAATAAAATAGATGGCGATAAGTGCAGTCAAAATAGTTGTGAACTTTTTATCTTGTTTGCTAGGTTTGAATAACGCGTAAAAATTCTTAAAACTAGTGCTATGAGTAAACGTTACATGGTTAGGTAAGCTTAAAGTTGTCATTATTTACCCCCCCCTGATGATGTTTTTAACAATTGTTGCACTGCAAGCGACATATTTCTGTAGTTACTATCTGCACAGGCAGCCATTATTTGTTTTAATACTTGGTATGGTACTGAAGCATCACCAATAATGGTCACAGATCTGCCCTGCTCTTGTTCTAACGCTGTTAGCTCAGGTCTTTTGTTTGCTATATAATTTAATTCTATTTTAAGTGCCGCAATCAGTTGTTCATTATTTTCTTCATCTAAAGTATTATTATTCGAGTTATTTATTAATGCATTATCTTGTTGCCAAACTGCTCGCCCTTGTACTAAAACAGTGTTATTTAGTACAGTAATTAATACATTTTCACTGGGTAACTCTTCTGCGATAGAAATAGGTAAATTAATTTGTTTAGTGGTTTCTAATACTCGTACTTCTGATTGATTGACAATCAGAAAAAATACTAAAATAGTAAAAATATCCATCAGCGACACAAGGCTTAATTTAGCTGAACTGCCAAAACGTTTGTGATGCTTAGCACGACGTTTAGCTATTGCTGACTGCTTCATTACTGGCCTCCTGTATTGCTAGGATCATTAATTTGACTGTCTATTTGAGAGTTTGAAACTTCTTCTGGCGCATCACCTAACGATATTTGTGGAAAAAGTTCAGCGTCTACTAAATTAGCAGCAACAACTGCTTTAAACGATTTAACCGTATCCATTGCGGTCACAATCGTTTGATAATCTACATCGGGCGTTAGTAAAATTAGAATGTCATTTTTCTCAATATTATTTTGTTGAAAGGTTAGTTTCAAATCTTGTAAATATGTAGACAAAAGCGCAAAGTTATATCCTGATTCGGTTAATTCGAACTTTTTCAAACTAATACCGCTTGGGTAATTTAATTCAAAACCAGTCTTACTTATCACTAACTCTAATAATTTAGGTTCATCAATAATTTTTTCATCTTGAGCTTGAGCAGTAACGGGTAGTTGTAAATTTAAAATACGTACCTGTGAAAACACTAAACTTAAGAGTAATACTGGAACTAATACAATCATCAAATTCATAAATGACGTAATATCTAACTCAGCATCTTGGGTTTTAATGCGACGATGACGTCTCATGCCATTAACCTCGATTTGAATCTTCTATTGAACCAAAAGACAATGAATTGAGTAATTTAATACCCGCCATTTCTAATGAATCAACAATTGCTGCGGTTTTACTCATTAAACTTGAATGAAATAAAATCAAAGGTATGGCTGTAATCAGACCAAATGCGGTAGTATTCATAGCTACTGAAATACTCGATGAAAGTAAATTAGCTTTTTCAGCAGGATCAGCATTTGCTACAGCAGAAAACGCAGCGATTAAACCCATAATTGTACCTAATAACCCAAGTAATGTGGCTATATTGGCTAATGTTGCTAAATATGGTGTACGCTTTTCTAACCTGAGCATGTATTCCATAATGGTTTCTTCCATCGCGTATTCAACATCTTCTCTGCGTTTAACTGAAGCTAACCGTGCAATACCTGAAGACAATACGTCCAAAACAGGGGCTGAAGTATTTCTTGCATGTTCACTAATCGCGTCAATATCGCCATTTTTTAATGCTGATTGCAACATTACTAAGGCTTTTTGATTGGTTTTCAAAGATGAACTTAAGTAGAGCCAACGTTCAATTGTTATGGCCAATCCCACAACTAAGACCAATGCAATGGGGTAAATAAACGAACCTCCATTTTGTAAAAATGCAATTATGCTATCGATAAAACTCATATGATTTTCCTTGTATATTGTGCGTTATTCTAACTAAGCTTGAACACTACCATTAGTGTTAAGCCGAAAATTATTTATTTACTATTGTTTTTTTGTTTTTAACATTTAGATTATAAAAATGTTCAGCCTGTTGTTTAAATATTTTAGGGTTAATAGGTTTAAAATTGGGTGTAATTATTTTCTGATTATGCCCTTCAATGAGTATCGGGTTATTGATACCTTGCCAAGGCATAATATAAATAACATTCGGTTGTTCTTGAGAGCCTTTAACCTGACTTTCGATTACTAAAGGCGTTTTAACCGTATTAACCTTTTGAGCTTGTAAATTCGTTGTAATATTTTCTTCAGCTGCCGTAACGTGTAATACACTCAATAAAGAAAAAAATAATACGGTGATCTTTCTCGCTGAAGCGATGAATTTATTCATAAGTTGATTCATTCTTTTCTCCAACATTTTCAGGTAATAATAAACCAGCCCGTTTAATTTTAATTGCTAAGGCAGCTTGCCAACGTTTAACTTGCTGGTTATTACTTTCATTGGCTAAATAGGCATTATACAACTGATAGGCTTCAAGCAATTTTCCACGATACAATTCTAACAATATTGCTAAGCTCAATTGAGCTTTAACATAGTTAGGCCAAATAGTTAAAGCCTTAGTATAGCTTTGTTCAGCTAGTTCAAATTGACCTTTATCTTGTAAAGATTGGCCTTTATGATAATGGGCATAAGGGTTTGTAGGGTTAATACTAATCGCTTTATCTAACAATAAATCACTTTTGATTATTTGTTGTTCACGTTCATCACCCTTTGCGTTACTACTCAATTTTTTTAGTATGAGTGCTTGGTTTATATAGCTCCCTGATAAATTTTCTTGCTGTTCAATAACTTTATCAAATAAGAGCATTGCTTCTGTCCATTGTTTTTGATCCATCAAAAACAATGCATTTTGATAAGTTTTAATAATATCTTCTGAAATACCACTCATTAAATACTTTTCTTGGGCTAAGTAATCATTTTTACTTTTATCGACAGATATTTGAGAATAAATTCCGACATTACTAACGTCTTTGTTATTTTCAGGTAGGTTTACTAAGTCTGTAATATTTTTACTGATACGTTTTACATCACTTTTTTCGTTCGGATTTTTTTCATTAGGAAAATGACTACATCCAGACAATAATATACCCATGCATATTATTTTCCATAAATGTGCGTGAATACGAGTTAGATATTGATGTTTGAAATTAATGTAACGTACGAACGGCATCTATATCTCCCTCTTGAATGTTTGTTTGCTTGTTTTGGCTGTTTTGATTGTTTTGATTGTTTTGATTGTTAGATTGAAAACTTCGATCATATTTTCTGTCATACAATGCGGGATCTAATTCAGCTAAAGCTATAAAACTTTTTGCAATCCATTGATCATAGACATTTTGCCAACTACGTTTAGCATTGTTGACATGTATTTCGATGGCCTTTTCTTCGAATGGATAAACAATTTCTTCTAATAAAAAACCATACTCTTCTAAGGCAAATTCATCTAAACCTTCAGGGCGTTCTGACGACATGACAGATTGGCTTAATTGGCGATACATTTGCCCTAAATTATAGGTACCATTTGGGACAAATTCAGCAAGTTGAAATGCCAGGAGTTTTTTATAGTAATCAATCGCAATTTTCATTGCTTTTTGTTTACGCGCTAAACTTTTATTTAATGGTAACGTTAATTTAATATGATTAAACGTTTGCTGATGGGCTTCAGCTAATGCCAAAGCAGCAACAGAAGCTAAATATAAATCACGAGAAACAGGCGTTTTTTTGGATGTTTTGAAATGTTTGTCATAGTATTGAATTATCTTACGATACCAAAAATATTCTTTATTTGGTTCTTTCGTTTGTTGATAAAAACCACTCATTTTAAAGCGTACTTCTTGAGCAATATTAAATGGTTCAGGGTATGTGTGAGCGTAGGTTCTATAGGTGCTAATCGCTTTAGGTAAATTGTTTGATTTTACATACAGCTCTGCTGCACTATAAAGAGCTTCTCGTTGCAGTTCTTCAGCTTGTGGAGTTGTTCCATTCACAGTAGCAATTGCCAAATATTGGTTGGCCGCTTTTTCCCATTGCTCTAGATTTTCATATGATTGAGCCAATTTCGCCGGTATAGATTCGCTATATTCATGTGTAGGGTACTGCTTTTGAAAAGCTAATAACTCAGCTATTGCTTCTTCCCACTTTTGTTCAGCGAAATATATATTTGCTGCGTCAAAATGTGCATTGAGTCTATAACTCGACTCTGGCACGAGTTGACCTAAGCGTAAGTAATGTTGAACTGCTGTTAATGGCTGAAATTGAACTAACGCTTTCCCTTGAAAATATATGCTAGCAGATAACAACTCACGCATTTTTTTCCAAACATTACTATTTTCCTTCACATAATTTAGCGCGAGTTGGTAAGCATTTTCGGCCTGAATATATTCAGTTTTCTGATACCAATAATTTGCCAATAGTTGACTCGCTATTTGTACTTGTTTAACTGATTTTTGATCAAGTTTAGATGCAATATCTTTATGCGATATTGAAACAGTTGTATTGTCACCGGTATATTTTTTATTAATTCTAGTTTGGTTGTTAACTAAAACGCTATTTTTATTTATAACGCCATAGTTGCTTAAAATAAAATAAGCATAATATTCCATGTTTTTATAATCTTCATTTTCATAAGCAAATTGCGCTTGTTGAACCGCTAATGCTAACGACCTGTCATCACTTGGATAATGTTCGATGAACAATTGATCTAAGCGGTTACGTGTCATTATTAGATCATATTCGGTTTCTGTATTAATCGTTTTCTGCTTCTTAGTCTTAAGTTTATTTTTACTTTTAGCTTCTAAGTGAAAAACGGATAGTATTTCACGAATTGTTAACGTTGTTGCATAAGCAGCCTCTTTATGAAGCTTTTCAATACCTTCATCACTTGTTTTAGGGTTTAAACTAGAAGGCGCTAAATAAGCAATATATTCATAACTTGTCAGTGCTTGTCTAAATTTTCGTGCTTCAAAACTGGCATCGGCAAATAGCATCTCATCGGCTAACAAACCATCACTTAAAGGAAGTTCGTTGATGAGCATTTCGGCTTCTGGTAATTTTGCATGTAATAAGTAAGTACTTAACCAATTTGCAGCATTACTAAATGCGGATATACGTGCTGTTTGTTCTGTTATTGATTGGGCCTGTGCGTATAGGTATCGACTGTGTTTATAACTAAACGATAATAAATTAGGTAAAATTTCTGTCACTAAGGTTTCTGAATTAGCAAAACTTGTAGGAGCTGCATTACTAGTTTGTTGCCAAAAGTCACTGTTTAAGCCAAATTGTTCAACGTATTGAATTTCTAGGGCTTGAATTGCTTTGTTTTTTCCTTGTTGTCGATAAAGATCCATCAACAACAAATTATATCTGGCGGCCCAAATACTATTGGGTGCTAGAGTAAGGTAAGCTTTGTAAGTTAGTTCTGCGTCATGTTTTAAGCCATTTTCCAATAAAAAATCGGCTAGATTGCTAAACAATATGTGGCGATACAAGTATAAAGAATTCTTGTTTTGAAAATCATTTAGAATGTGGAATCGTATTACTTTAACATTAAACTACTTATAATAGTATATATACAACAAAAATATCAAATAATAAATTAGGTTTATTACTATCTGGGGTAAATCAAAAAACAGAAATAAATGGTTGTGAAATATTTAAAAACAAATTAGGAATATTAATATGTTTAGGTAATTCTGCATCAATTTAATCTAATAAAATCCTATAAAATAAGATTGGTATTTTAATCTAATCTTGTTAAGGTTTAATCTTTTAAAACTAAATA
>CAKZNE010000162.1 GCA_937129395.1 uncultured Cryomorphaceae bacterium
GGTAGGCCCCGGATCGGAGGGCCGCCACCAGGGCCGGTCCGGATGTGTCGACCAGAATCCTGCTGCCGGGAAGCGCGGCCACCAGGTCGGCCACGATGTCATCACCGACGCCGTCGGGAAGACTGCCGGAGATGACCAGGCAGCCCATGCCCGAGGTGGCATCGCCGATCGCGACCTTGCAGGCCTTCGACGTCTTCGGCGAGCTCTCGCTCATCGCGCCCGGTCCGAGGACGGCTTCGGGCCGCGCCGCGCGCATCGTGAAGCCGTTCTCGCAACTCACCCTCGTCCTGCGGGACAACAGCCAGACTGCGGAGGCCGCACAATGGGTCAGAAAGTCAATCCTATTGGGCTGCGCCTGGGTATTAACCGGACATGGGAATCCCGCTGGTATGCGAATTCCTCTGAGTACGGTGTTTTGCTACACCAAGATATCGCTATGCGGAACTTCTTGCTGAAAGAACTTAAGCAAGCCTCTGTCTCGCGCATTATCATTGAGCGCCCGCACAAGAAATGCCGCGTTACAATCTACACGGCGCGTCCGGGTGTTGTGATCGGTAAAAAAGGCGGTGACATTGAGAAGCTACGTCAAAAGCTAGTTAAAATGGTTGGCGGCGAGGTTTTCCTAAATCTTGTTGAAGTTCGTAAGCCTGAAATCGATGCCAATATTGTTGCTGACAGTATTGCACAGCAGCTAGAGCGCCGCGTTTCTTATCGCCGTGCGATGAAGCGCGCCATTCAAACGGCAATGCGCATGGGTGCAATCGGCATTAAGATGAAGCTTGGCGGACGTCTTGGCGGTGTTGAAATTGCCCGCGTTGAAGCTTACCAAGAAGGCAGTGTGCCTTTGCATACATTGCGCGCTGATATCGATTACGGTACGGCCCGCGCTATGACGGCAATGGGTATTATCGGCATTAAAGTTTGGATCAATAAAGGCGAAATCCTTGAGCATGATCCTTATGCCCAGGAAAAACGTATGAACGCGCAAGACGCAGGCGGCCGGAATAACGACCGCGGCGGTCGTCCGCCCCGCAATCAGCGCGCAAACTAGAAGAGGCCTGACATGTTACAGCCTAAACGCACAAAATTCCGCAAAGCCCATAAGGGCCGGATTAAAGGCATGGCCAAAGGTGGCACGGCTCTTAATTTCGGATCTTACGGCCTGAAAGCTCTTGAGCCAAGCCGCGTGACTGCTCGCCAAATCGAAGCAACACGTCGTGCGATTACCCGTCACATGAAACGGGCTGGTCGTGTCTGGATCCGCATCTTCCCTGATGTGCCTGTGACGAAAAAACCAACCGAAGTCCGTATGGGTAAAGGTAAAGGTTCTGTGGAATTTTGGGCAGCGAAGGTAAAGCCTGGTCGCATCATGTTTGAGATCGACGGTGTCAGCGAAGAAGTTGCTCGTCAGGCCTTGACTTTGGGCGCGGCTAAACTGCCGATTAAGTGCAAAATCGTTAAACGACCTGGCGAATAGTCAGCTCAGGAATACGACGAATAGGAAAAGATAATGAACGCGATAGACTTACGCAATATGAGCGAAGACCAGCTTGGTGACGAACTGGTGAAATTGAAAAAAGAACAGTTTAATCTGCGCTTCCAGCAGGCAACAAGCCAGCTAGAGAAGACCGGCCGCATCCGTATCGTGCGCCGTGATATCGCGCGGATTAAAACCATTATTCGGCAACAAAAAATCGCTGCTGCCAGCGACGTGAAGAAGTAGGAATTAGCTATGCCAAGACGAATTTTACAAGGTGTTGTGGTCAGCGATAAAGGCCAAAAAACTGTCGTGGTACGGGTTGACCGTACGTATCTTCATCCTTTGTTGCAAAAAACATTGCGCAAATCCAAGAAGTACCACGCGCATGACGAAGAAAACATTTTCAAAATCGGTTTTGGCTTCCAATTCTAATTTTAGATCCACAAAAATATTACTGGCCGGGATGAGGGATTTGGGGTTTTGTATTTCAAAGCCTGGATTGTAAGCATCAGGTTCTACAATTAAATAGGTTCCCAAAGAATCTGAATGGGTGAGAATAGAAGGGTCTGGATTTTTCCAAGAATTGTTTTCCTTCTCAAAAAGGAGATTTTCAGTTTGAAAAATTAGTTGAGGTCTAGGATCAGGTTTATTCTTACTAAATACAAAATACTCTCCATGGAAATAGGAATGTCGTTTCTCCATTTTCGGGAAATATTCTTGAGCAAGAGCAATTAATTCTGAAGGAGAGGATGCAAAGGCTCCTAAATATAGCTTTTCAGCATCAGAATTTTCGAATAGGCGTTTAAATTCCAGACTAGTTTTATGTTCTGCCAAGTAAATTAGGTTTGTATCCAGATTGTATTTTTCCAAATAGTATTTTAAAATATCGCCTCTATCATTTAAAATGGCCAGAACATTTTCCGATTGGTCTTTTAATGAAAATTGCATATCCTTTACCAAATACTCATAAGGCGATTGATAAAAAATGCTGTAATGTTGCCTTTCAATAACCAAGGCGTAGGTCCCTGAAATCAAGATTCCAAAAAATGAAATTCTAAAAATCCATTTATTCTTACTGGCCCAAAATAATAGGGCTAGAATTAAAAAAGGAGTGGAAAACAGCAATCCCGAAAATTGAAGAATAGGATTTACAAAAATGGAATAAAGGAATCCCGCGATAAGCGAAAGGCCAAAAAAGGAAATGGCTATCCACCAGTTTTTACCCATTTTAGGATTGCGGAAAAAGCCTATAATTAACATCAATAAAACAATAGCCCCAAAAACATAGGAGTATTGAAGAAGGTAGCCAGAAAAATCATAAATAAAAGATAGATCTGGAGCACCTAGCCAAGTTCCAACCCCTCCCTTTCCGCTTTGGTGAAGGAAAATATCGAGATGAGGCAGATAAAGTGTGAAAATTAAAAGTCCAGATAGAATAAATAAAGCGCGTCTTTCCTTTGGAGAAATGAGCAAGCCCAAAAATCCTAAAATAACCAAAGATAGAAGGAGGTAATAGTGAATATAAGCACAAATTGCCGCTGAAAGTATCCAACCCATCAAACTTTTTAAAGACACCTTTTTTCCAGTAAACAAAAAGCGATGCCAATAAAGAATAGCTAAAAGTCCAAAAAATAAACCGGGAGAATATGGCCTTGCAATTTGACTGTAAAAGACAAAAAATTGAGTGCAACTAAGAAATGCTGCTGCCAAAAGACCTGTTCTTTCATTAAACCATTCCTTGCCAATTAAAAAACAAAGGTAAATTGAACCCAGACCTAAAAGCGTGAAGGGTAATTTTAATACCCATTCTGTATAACCAAAATATTCACCATAATAATTTAGGAAAACCTGGACACCAGCAGGGTGGAAATCAACCAGTACTCCTTCCTTTATTAAGCTTTCAAAATCTGTAAAACCTGTGCGGAATAAGGCACTAAACTCGTCATGACTAAATGGGATTTGAGCATAATTGTAAAACCTCAAAATTGCCCCAACTAGTAGAACCAGAAGGAGTAATATTTTAGTCTTAAAATGAGGTTTCGAAGCCAATAAATATTCGTTTGAAAGCGAATCTAGTTCATACGTGTCCTAAATAAAAATTATCGCGTGAAGAAAAAGGTTTAATTCTGTTCATTTTTGGCTTGACCCAAAAACGAACCAAAAAACTCAATGCTGACAAGAAAAAGGCAATTTGCTTTTCATGAAACCTAAGTTCGGTTGGGAGATCTCTTCATTCTTCAGAGCTTCCCAATCTCCCTAAGGCTCCATTTCAATCAAATTACCTTTTTCTTGAAGGCCAAAATTGGCTTCGATTAATATTTATCGTTAAGATTATAAAAAATAAAGGACTCATTCTCTTCCATAGGCTTGTTTTCCAAAAGTTGAATCACCACCTCTTAAATTGCTGATTATCAAAATTTAAATTAAAGCCACGAAATGTTTAGGGCGGGTATGAATCTAGTTAAAATCCTTCTTTACTTTTTTATTCCTTCCAAATCAAAAAGGAAAGCATACTCCATTGCAGTTTCCTTGTAGGCCTCAAATCTGCCAGAAGCGCCACCATGACCAGTTTCCATATTAGTAAAAAGATAAAGCGGGTTTTTGTCGGTTTTTAATTCGCGCAATTTGGCTGTCCATTTTGCAGGTTCCCAATATTGAACTTGAGAATCGTGCAGCCCCGTTGTGATTAATATGGCTGGATAATCCTTGGCTTCAACATTATCGTAGGGTGAATAGGATTTCATATAATGGTAATATTCCTCTTCATTTGGATTTCCCCATTCGTCGTATTCACCAGTGGTAAGGGGGATGGATTCGTCCAACATTGTAGTTACAACATCAACAAAGGGTACAGCAGCAATAACGGCTTTAAATAGTTGAGGTTTAAGGTTTATGGCGGCACCGATGAGCAAGCCACCAGCGCTTCCTCCCAATCCATACATCTGTGAGGATTTTGTGTAATTACTCTCAATTAATTTTTCACCGCAAGAAATATAGTCTGTAAAAGTATTTTTCTTTTGAAGCATTTTCCAGTGTCATACCAATTTCTTCCTAGGTATTCACCACCGCGAATATGGGCGATTGCGAAAACAAAACCACGGTCTAATAATGATAATCTGGTGGAGGAAAAACTAGGGTCTATTGTTGCTCCATAGGATCCATAAGCATAAAGTAAAAGCGGGTTGCCAGAATCTTTTTTCAAGGATTTTTTGTAGACCAATGAAATAGGAATTTCCACCCCGTCTTCTGCCTTGGCCCAAATTCTTTCGGATTGATATTCTTCGGCATTATAACCTCCTACAACTTCCATTTGTTTTTTCAATTCTCTTTCCTTGGTTTCCATATTATAGTCGAAAACTGAGGCTGGAGTGGTAAGTGAAGAATAGGCATATCGCAAAATATCCGAATCAAAATCTGGGTTATTACCTGTAGAAGCAGTATATGTTTTTTCTGGAAACTCTAAATAATGTTCCTTGGAGTCCGACCATCTTTTTATTCGAATTTGATTTAATCCATTTGATCTTTCTTCTAAAACCAAATAATTTTTAAAAAGATCTACACCTTCTAAATAAACATCTTTACGATGGGCGATAAGTTCTTGCCAATTTTCCTTTTCGGTAAGGTTCAAGGGGCAGGTCATAAGTTTGAAATTTGTAGCGCCATCTTTGTTGGTGTGGACATACCAGTTTTCTTCAAAATGGGCAATTCCATATTCCAAATCCCTTTCTCTTTTTTGAAACATGGTGAATTCTCCCAAGGGTTCGGAGCTGTCCATATATCTATATTCGTTTGAAAGGGTGCTTGAATTTGCGATGATTAAAAATCGTTCCGATTTGCTTTTGTAGATGAAAGTTGTAAATGTGCTGTCCTCTTCGCTATAAATCAAAACATCATTGGCGCTATCATCCCCTTTTTTATGCCTCATAATTTGCGACGGCCTTAGCGTTTCATCTTTTACAGTATAAAATAAAATACTGCTATCGGCAGACCATGCCACGGAGCCAGTTGAATTCTCAATTTTCTCTTCTGTGATTTCTCCTGTTTTAAGATTTTTAAAACGGATGGTATAAATTCTTCGGCTTAAAGTATCCTCACCAAAGGCCAACCATTGGTTATCTGGACTAATACTCATCCCGCCAATCTGGTAAAAATCGTGACCTTTTGCCAATTCATTTACATCCAATAAGATTTCTTCCTCCGCTTCTAAGCTTCCTTTTTTTCTGCAATAAACTGGGTAATCTTGTCCAATTTCAAAGCGTACATAAAACCAATAGCCTTTTTTCTGGTAGGGCACGGACTGGTCTTGCTCCTTAATTCTTCCTTTTATTTCTTCAAACAATTGAGCTTGAAATTCTTCCGTATGCTGCATTTGCTCTTCACGGTAGGCATTCTCCTCATTTAGGTAATTAATTACCTCAGGATTTTCGCGATCATTAAGCCAATAATAATTATCTACTCTAGTGTCTCTGTGTTTTTTAAGTTCTTTAGGAATCTTTTTTAGTTGAGGAACTTTTGTTGCTAGGTTTTCCATATTTTGGCGTGCGATTAAGTCGACTTTAATTTAAGGTTGCAAAACTACTGATGAAATAATTAGGGAAGCCGCAAAGTGTGGTATTAGTTCGGTTTCTTTTCAAAAAAACATACAATTTATGAGCGTGGATTTAAGTCAAGGGATGCTTAAGGATGGTGCCCTAAAAGGGAAAGTGATAGCCATTACTGGAGGAGGAACTGGTCTTGGCCGTTCTATGGGAGAATATTTTTTGAAGCTAGGCGCCAATTTGGCCATTTGTGGTAGAAGGGAAGAAAAGCTCCAAGCGGCTAAGGAGGAAATGGAAGCCAGTTGCGGCGGCGAAGTTTTGCCTTTTGTTTGTGATGTAAGAGATTATGTAAATGTGGAAGCCTTTTTAGCAGCTATTTTGGCCAATTTTGGAAAGGTAGATGTGCTCTTAAATAATGCCGCAGGAAATTTCATTAGCCCGAGCGAACGTTTATCCCCCGGTGCATTTGATGCGGTAATTGATATTGTTTTAAAAGGATCTAAAAACTGTACCCTTGCTTTTGGAAAGCATTGGATAGAAAATAAACAAACCAATAAAACGGTATTGAGTGTGGTAACAACTTATGCCGAAACAGGATCTTCATTTGTGGTGCCTTCTGCCATGGCGAAAGCTGGTGTATCCGCTATGACTAAATCTTTAGCTGTAGAATGGGCGAAATATGGTATCCGTTTTAATGCTGTTGCCCCAGGGCCATTTCCTACAAAAGGTGCTTGGAGTAGACTTTTACCCGGTGATATGGGAAAAAAGTTGAATGCAGAAAAAGAAGTGCCCATTCGAAGAGTGGGACATCACCAAGAACTTGCCAATCTAGCAGCTTTTTTAGTTTCTGATTTTGCCCAATATATGAACGGTGAAATTGTGATTATTGACGGTGGTGAATGGTTGCAAGGCGCAGGTCAAATGAATTTCCTTGATGTTGTTAGTCCCGAAATGTGGGACTGGGTAGGAAAAGCAACACGTGGTTCAAAGGAATAATTTATCCTTTGGGTGCGTTAATGGCCGCATTTACTCTGGCCAAACCTTCTTTTGCAGGACCATAAACTGGACTGGCATCTAAGGCTAATCTATAATCTTTTCGAGCATTATTCAAATCCCCAAGTTGTTCGAAACAGTAGGCTCTTCCATACAATGCCTTGTAATTATGAGTTTTGTATCGAATGGCTTTTGTGAAATAATCTTTCGCCTCAGAAAGTTGTTTTAATTGGATATGAATAAATCCAATACTGTAATAAGCATCAGGATTTTTTGGGTTGATACGAATGACATCGAAATAATTTTCCAAGGCCAAATTGATCTCATTACGATTCATGTAAAACACGCCTAGTTTGTAATAAATATCATCACGACTTGGATCGATGTCCAATATTCTTTGATAATAGTATTTTGCAAAAGTGTCGCCGATGGAAGCAAGCATAACACCCATCATATCAAGACCTTCAATAAAGTTTGGGCTTAAGTCTACCGATTTTTGAAAATATTGCAAAGCAATCGCGGTGTCCTGTTTCGTATCCCTTATTATCATACCTTTATAAAAGTAGGGGATGTGTTTGTTCGGGTCTATTTTAATGGCTTCATTGGTTAGTTTTAAAGCCCTTTCATAATCATGAACTGCGATATATAATTCGCAAATTCTCATTCTGCATTCTATACTATTCGGATCCAGTTCTATACATTCTTCCCATTCCTTTTTGGCTTGACCGGATTTGTTTTGGAAATAGTTTAATTGACCTTTTAAATTTCTCGCTTGCGCCGAATTGGAATCAATTTGCATGGCATTGTAAATATCTGCCGCCGCTGCTCTATAACTTTTTATAGCAATAAATTTTTCGGCTCTTAAAAGAAATGCTTCAGAATTATTTGGGTTTTGAATTAAAACGGCATTCAAGGAATCAATGGGAGATTTTTTTCTTTGAACTGGGCTAGCTTCGATATCAGAATTTACAGTTGTACTATCTCCATTTGATGAAGGAGTACTATTATTTTCTGGGTTCTCACAAGAGTTAAAAAGGAAAATACTAAGTAAAAGAAAGGAAAAGATGTTTTTCATAGGAATGCAAAAATAGCAGAATTGCTCATTTTTCAACTACTAAAATGGCATTGGAACAAAAATAAAAGGCTGGGTCAAAAGTATAGACCCAGCCTTTTTTAAACAACCAAACCATTAATTCAATGATTTGACAATGTTATTTAGAATTAGTTGCCTGAATTATCCAGCAATTGAGGCTCTAATTTTAGCTTCAATTTCATCCGCCAAATCTGGATTGTCATTCAATAACTGGCGAACAGCATCTCTACCCTGACCTAATTTGGTGTCGCCATAGCTAAACCAAGAACCTGATTTTTTTACAATTTCATGTTCTACTCCAAGGTCGATAATTTCGCCAAGTTTGGAAATTCCAAGACCATACATAATGTCAAATTCGGCCATACGGAATGGTGGAGCAAGTTTGTTTTTTACCACCTTTACTCTAGTTCTGTTTCCAATTACCTCATCTGTGGTTTTTATTTGAGAAGATCTTCTAATATCCAAACGAACAGAAGCGTAAAATTTCAATGCATTACCCCCAGTAGTAGTTTCAGGGTTTCCGAACATCACACCAATTTTTTCACGTAGCTGATTAATGAAAATACAGCAACAGTTGGTGCGGCTAATTGTAGAAGTTAATTTACGAAGAGCTTGAGACATTAACCTTGCCTGAAGTCCCATTTTGCTATCTCCCATTTCTCCTTCAATTTCACTTTTGGGAGTAAGAGCCGCTACGGAGTCAATTACCAATATATCAATGGCACCAGAACTAATAAGGTTATCTGCAATTTCTAAAGCTTGCTCACCATTATCAGGTTGAGAAATAATTAATTCCTCGGTATTGATCCCTAGTTTTTCCGCATAAAAACGGTCGAAAGCATGTTCTGCATCAATAAAGGCAGCTATACCTCCAGCCTTTTGTGCCTGAGCAATAGCATGTAAAGTAAGGGTAGTTTTACCGGAAGATTCTGGGCCGTATATTTCTACAACTCTTCCTTTTGGTAATCCACCAATTCCAAGAGCTACATCCAGTCCAATAGAACCCGTTGAAATAGATTCTAGTTCCACAACCGCGTTATCTCCCATTCGCATTACTGCTCCTTTTCCATAGGTCTTGTCTAGCTTATCCATTGTAAGCTTTAGAGCTTTCAATTTTGCTCCTTTATCGTCACTCATTTATTCGTGCTTTAAATATTTTTTTTCGCAATGAGAACAAATATAGTTAATAGGCTGGGCGGTTTTGAGCCTGTTAATAAATAAATAATTACTAGTTGTTTAATTAAAAACCTTCTATATTGATTGCCCTCCTATTAAGGAGCGAGCCTACACCAAAATCACTCTGAAAACTCAAAAAAAGTGTATGCTTGTTAAAACTTACGGCAGTGCCGTTTTTGGCGTAGATGCCACCACCATTACCATAGAAGTGAATATTGACACAGGAATTGCCTTTAATTTAGTAGGCCTTCCAGACAATGCCGTGAAGGAAAGTCAGTATAGAATTACAGCCGCTTTAAAAAACAATGACTTTAAATGGCCTGGGAAGAAAATCACTATAAACATGGCTCCGGCCGACATTCGAAAGGAGGGCTCTGCCTACGATTTGTCTATTGCTTTGGGAATTCTTAGTGCCTCCGAACAGGTGGAATTGTCAGAATTGGAGAATTATATCATTATGGGCGAACTTTCTTTGGATGGAAGTATTCAGCCTATAAAAGGGGTTTTGCCCATTGCCATACAAGCCAAAAAAGAAGGTTTTAAAGGATTGATTCTGCCTAAAGAAAATTCTCAAGAAGCTGCCATTGTAGATGGTGTTGAAGTTTATGGAGTAGAGAATATTGCTGAAGTGGTTGCTTTTCTAAAAGGAGATATTACTCTTGAAGCGGTAAAAGTAAATACAAGAGAAGAATTTGCCCAGCACCTCAATAATCCCGAATTTGATTTCGACCAAGTAAAAGGTCAGGAGAATATTAAAAGAGCTTTGGAAATTGCCGCGGCAGGTGGACATAATGTAATTTTAATTGGACCACCTGGTGCTGGGAAAACGATGTTGGCGAAAAGGTTACCGTCAATCTTGCCACCATTAACTTTATCCGAAGCTTTAGAAACAACAAAAATTCATTCGGTTGCGGGTCAGTTGAAAACCAACATAGGTTTGGTTGCCCAGAGGCCATTTCGGAATCCACACCATTCCATATCAGATGTCGCACTCGTTGGAGGTGGAAGCTTTCCCCAACCTGGAGAGATTTCCTTGGCCCATAATGGGATTTTGTTTTTGGATGAATTACCGGAATTTAAAAGAACTGTTTTGGAAGTTATGCGTCAGCCTATGGAGGATAGATTGGTAACTATTAGCAGGGCAAGATTTACCGTGGAATACCCGAGCTCTTTTATGTTAATTGCTTCGATGAATCCATGTCCCTGTGGCTATTTCAATCATCCGACCAAAGAGTGTATGTGTCCGCCAGGAATGGTTCAAAAATACCTAAATAAAATCTCCGGTCCTTTATTAGATCGAATAGATCTTCATGTAGAAGTAACCCCAGTTTCCTTTGATGAAATGTCATCCGAGCGAAATTCAGAGAAGAGTTTAAGTATTCGAAATCGGGTGGTAGAAGCTAGGGAAATTCAGATTCAAAGGTTTAATGAATTGCCTGGAGTGTATAGCAATGCCCAAATGAGCACCAAACAATTAAGGGAAGTTTGTAGAATTCAAAAAGAAGGTCAGGATTTATTGCGACATGCTATAGATAAATTGAATTTATCAGGTAGGGCTTATGATCGAATTTTGAGGGTTTCCAGGACTATTGCGGATTTGGATGCTTCGGAGAATATTGAAACAAATCATTTGGCGGAGGCGATTCAATATAGGAGTTTGGACCGGGAGGGGTGGACTGGGTGAACGGTCTTTTTTATTAAGGAATTAGGCTTTTCAAAAATCATCCGACCGAAAATAACTGATTGACCTGGAACATTTTTGGCTGTGGAAAAATTTGGACAAGTCAGGGCCGATTAATTTGCTTGATTTGGGCTTTAATCGGCTGCGATTTTGTTATCATTTTTTCGAATTTAGAATATTTTTAGGAAAAATTGTCTACAATTATTCCCCCTATTGCTTTTTCGATACTAGTAAACCTTGTTCTCTTTTTTTATTAATTATTTTCGATTAAATCTTTAATATTCAATATGGTTGATTATCCGAAAAGCTATAACTTTTTTCATTTTTATTAGAAACTTTTCTTTAGTGAAACATTGAAAATAATTGTTTACGTTTAGGAAGCTTAAGCATGATTTGAAACTAACTCAAATTTTAAAAATTTTATTCTTTGCCAATTTCTATGGTCAAGAGATTGTTTATTGTTAATTGAAAATGCCCAGGTTACAATTCTAGATCCCTCGCGTTTGAAAGTTTATTTTAAACTAATTTTTTCTATTTATAGTCAGCTTTAATTTTGTCAAAGTCATTTGTTAACCTTATTCTAATAAAAATGAAAAAAAAGTTTAAATTTTTTGTTTGCGTCGCTGTGTCCATATTTTATACAAGCGAAATCGCAGCCCAAACATCACTTACCACCAAGGAGGATGTTTTACAAGCCATAGAAAATAATGCTCTAATGCCATCTGAAATTATAAAGGCAGGGGATACAATTTTTCTAGATACTTCCACAACGATATCTAGTAGTCGTAAAAAGTTTCTGCGTTGGAGAAGAAATGCAATGCCTAGAAGTGATTATTATGGCTCAACTCCGAATAGCACACCTCAGGACTTTTATAACTATTTGAATGGTATGAGCCTCGGTTTGGCTTGTCAATCAGGCCCAGCTGAGTCTGTTTGGAGATCCTTAGGGCCAAATCCCGACCCTAGTATGCGCCAAGATATTGGTTTAGTGAGCAATGTGGCCTGTCATCCAAATAATGAAAATATTATTTATGCAGGAACAGAGGAAAGCGGGCTTTGGAAAACTATTAACGGGGGAGTAGATTGGGTGAATATAACCGATAACCTAAACCGAATAAATATGGGTGTTGCGACTATAAGCATAGACCCAACTAATGCAAATAACATTGTAATCGGAACAAATTCTGGGTCATTTATTTATCCAGATAAAGGAACGACTGCTGGACATGGAATTTTTTATTCTCTTGATGGCGGAAGTAATTGGACAAAAAGCACCGTTTCGGGTAATCCTTCCACTTATTGGGCAGCAGAGAATATACAAAGGCAACCCTCGAATGCTAATGTGCTTATCTGTGCAGGTGGGAAAAACATTTATAAAAGTACCGATGGAGGTCAAAATTGGACTTCTGTTTTTGCCAATACAACACAGGGTGATCACAACAAATTATTTAAAGTAGAATTCTCATTAGATCCTGCTAAAACAGGCGAAGTATATGTTTCTACAAGACTAAAAGATTACGGAACTCCAAAAGTATTTTTCTCTTCCAATACTGGAAACGCAGGCTCTTGGGTAGATATTACTCCGCCCAATAGTTCTACTTCCCAAATGATAGAGTTGGCAACAACGGCAGATGATGTTCTCCATGTTTACGCCGCTTTTAAGCAAGTTGGCAATAGTGCAGACCAAACTTATATTTTAAAAACAAATGATGGTGGACAAAATTGGACAACCGTTTCCACTAGTTCGCCAGAATCTTCCTTTGGTAGTTGGAGATTAGAATTTGAGATCTCAGACGGCGATGCCGCTGTAATGTATGCTGGGGGCAATGAAATGTGGAAAAGCACAAATAGCGGAAGCACTTGGGCAAAGGTTTCAGATTACTACCCTTCTTCTGCATCAACTGCACTTGGATCAACTCATGCCGATATTAGGAGTATTTTTAAAATTGGCTATCAGAATGGCGAAGACAAATTGTTTATGGGAAATGATGGCGGAATTTCAAAAACAATAAACAGTGCGGCATCGTGGACAAATCTTAACGGTAACGGATTGGCCATTACCCAATTTTGCGGTTTAGATGCTTTTTGGACCAGAGATGAGATAATTGGTGGTTCAATCCATAATGGGCATAAGCAAATGAGCAATGGAACTTGGCAGCAGCATGCATACTCTGATTATGGCTATACTTTAGTAGACCATAATGATGAAGACGAAAAATATTACTATACTCTAAATTACGCCACCCTTGAAAAATACGATGTCACAACGGGAAGTTCTGAGAGTATCATAAGTTTAGATGGTGTATTAGGTGCTAAATTCCATATTAATCCACACAATCACCATGAGGTCTTGTTTGGAGGTAGAGTCAAATTGGACCCTAATGATAAGCATGCTACAAGACCTGTTTTCATTTTGAAAATTAATACGGATGGTCCAAATTCCTTTACTAATATTTTTACGGCAGAGGCCGCTGATGAAACTCTCTCTTGGCCTTCTGTTATTAAGATTTCGCCCACAAACCCTCAAGTAATGTGGCTCGCTTTAAAAGGGCAAACTGGTGGATTCTCAAACAAGGAGTATAAAATTTATAAAACCATAGACGGGGGTACAAATTGGACAAATTTAACTACCTCCTTTTCCTCAGATGGCATCAATAAATTAACTATTTGGTCCTATGTTACAGATATTGCCTTCCATCCAAATAATGAGGATGAAGTCTATTTTACAATGGCCAACTACAAAAGGAACGCGAATGATCCTACAATTGGTGAAGAACGGGTTATTAGAACTCTTGATGGGGGTGTGACTTTTGAGGATATGTCGGTTGGGCTTGCACCTGTTCCAGTTAATAGCATTCAATTTTATGGAACGGAACAGCTTTATATCGGCACTGATGCTGGTGTTTTTTACAATGATTTGGACCATTCTGCTAGTAATACCCTAACATCTTGGCATTGTTTTAATAATGGTTTTCCAAATTCGGTTATTTCTCAATTGGAGCTGGATCCTTGCGGAAAAAAGATTTACGCTGCAACGCTTGGAAGGGGAGCTTGGGAAACGGATCTTCCGGATCCTGTTTATGCTCAAGCAATGGAAATTAATACTAGCCAAACCTGGACAAGTTTTCGAAACATTCATTCTAAGGTAGTAGTGAAACCTGGAGTTACCTTAACAATAAAAGATTGTACGATAAAATTTTCTGGACAAGGTTATATTGAAGTTCGCCCAGGAGGGTATCTTGTTGTAGATAATAGTGAGTTAACTGCAATGGCATGTGCCGTAGAATGGGGCGGAATTTGTGTGGCTGGTGTATCGAACTTACCTCAAGATGTTTCTACCCATGGAAAGGTTACACTTATGGGAGGATCAATTATTTCAAATTCAGGTAATGGTATATTGAACACAAGCTTGAGCGCCCAAAATGAACCGAATATGGCCGAGTCTGGGGGAATAATAGACGCTAGAAGTGTAAGCTTTAAAAATAATGCTCGGGATGTTCAACTTCTTAAGTACAGAAATGGAAGTGCTGACTACAAGGCTGTTTTTGAGGGTTGCACCTTTATTAGAGATAATAATTATGGAATAGGAAATATGTTGCCCAACGTTACCATGTGGGCGGTAAATGGAGTGAAAATAGCCGGTTGTGTTTTTACAAATAATAACGACACCCAATTTCCACGAGCGGATGGAACCTTCCTTAAAAAAGGAGCGATTTATACCGAAAATGCTTCTTATAAAATTGTAAGCGCATTTTTTGGAACTACAGAATTTAAAAACACGTTTGCAAAATACGATCGGACCATTCGTTCAACCTTCAACATCTGTAACCAGACCATACAACCCTTAGTAATTGAGGATGCAGAATTTACTGATAATATTCGATCCATTTATTTATCGGGAGCTGAATTTCCCAGAATTGTTAGAAATGAGATTAAGATCCATAACGACAATGGTCAACTTGGTAGTACCCCTATTCCAAATGAAGTTCATTATGGGATTTATTTGGACCAATCCTATGGATTTCAATTGCATAGCAATATTTTGACCACTGAAACATTTACAAACTCCGTATCTACAATTGGGATGATCTTTAATAATTCAGCAAATGGCTATGTTGAGGCTTATGGAAATCAAGTTGACGGGTTTAAAATTGGTTTTGCTGCTTATGGAAATAATCAAGCTGATAATACTGGTTTAAATTTTCATTGTAATGAGCTTGGGTCATCTGTTACCAAAGGAACTTCCTTAGGCAATAGGACGGATATTTTTGTTAAAGGATTAACTGGTTCATCTGTTAATCCTGACGAAGGTATAGATGGGACCCAAACGGGTTCGCGAGGAGGGGTAACTTTACGTAATGTAGCAATTAATCATTTTACCCCAGGGGCCACTAATCATATTGCGAATTTATCTCAAAACTTTATTGCATATTTTTATGATGGAAGTGGAGATCCACGTATGAAGCCTACTATGAATACTTTAGGTCTGGTTCATGCGCAGGATATTAGGGCTGCAAACCCTAGTTTTAATACTGTATCATTGGCAGCAGATTGTCCAACTAAGAACAAAAAGGAGAGTGATACATTTGGACAATATATATCCGATATTGCATGGGCTGAAGGAGAATTAGTGGCATTGGAAACTGTTTTGAATAACCTATTAAATAGTGAGAATATAGCTGCGATCGAAGCTCAAATTTTGTTCGCTGATGATCAGGAAGAATATCAAGATTTATATTTGAATATGATGGCTGAATCCCCTTTTGTAGATGACCAGTTGCTGCTAGACGTATTGGAATTGCCAGGATTTCCGGAATTAGCCATTCGAAATTTGTTTGTGGCCAATCCGCAGTCGGCTCGAGAAGAACATATATGGGATGAGTTAATCAATAGACTTCCAGCACTTTCCCAATTAACCTTAAATGATATTGAGGCGGAGCAAAAAACCATAACAGCACGCGATATTTTAGAAATGGAAATAAGTGGAGCGCAAGCTGCCAGTGAGTATGCGAGTATTAGATTAATTGAACTGTATAATACTGATGAAAATGCAGACCACGTATTGGATATTACAAACCATCTAAAATCAAGGGATGAAGCCTATTTTCGATACGCCTTAATTGATCATTATTATTCCGTAGGTGATATTACAAATGCCCAGGCAGAAAGGATTGCTTTACCTGGAGAGTGTGAGTTAAATGATTTTCAGAATAATGAATACAATAGCATGGAAGTATTGTATTCTCTTTATGAAAATCATATAAATAATATCAAAGGAATTGAGGATGAGGATCTTCAAACCTTGCAGGATATTGTGGATGCGGACCTGGGATATCGTTCGGAAGCAAAGGCTCGAAGCTTAATTATTGTAAGCCAAGGTTCGGTAAATTATGAAGAGCCTATCTATTTTCCACCAAGCTCCAGTTCTAAAAAAGAAGCATTTAGTATGGAAAGACCCTTGCTTCCTGAAATTGATTTTAGTTTGGCACCAAACCCAGCAGAAGGTGGTACTACTTTGTTTTGGAATTCGAAAAAACTGGTTGATGTTGAAGAGATGGAGATCAGAATTGTGGATATGCAAGGAAAGCTCCAATTGCAAGTTAATATTTCCGACTTAGATTTAGAAATGAAATTTATTGATGTTTCTTCATTTAAATCAGGAGTCTATATTTTTCAAGTCTTAAATGACGAACAAGAGCTTTATCATGAAAAACTAATAATCCAACAATAATTATCAATACCTTTAATCGTCAAAGCGAGATTTTTTCTTGCTTTGACGATTTTAATTTTACTCTTATGAAAATTCTCATCCGACTGTGTTTTGTTTTGTTTTTTGGCACTCAGTTGTATGGCCAAAATTCTTATTTGAATGAACGGTATAAACGTAATGTGAATAGTATTAATCCATCTTTAGCATTAGGGGATAGTTGCTATTATTTAGCCAGCGATAAACATAATAACTCAAAATTGTATCATTATACCAAAATTAACCATCAAGGGCTAATAGTTGACTCCTTGAATTTCATTTTTAATGATACATTGACGGGAATTGAAAATTGTAAGGGATGTTTACAAGTTCATAAGGGTGTATTATATAATATGTATACTAATTTCCCAAATAATAGTGGAAATGATACAGCAGCAATAGTTTTATCAAAAATTCATTTAAATCTAAAGGATACTGTTGAATCAAAGGTGTTTACAATTGAGGGTTATAAGGCCGTAGCTGCAGAGAGTAGTTTTTTTGACAGTGATACTACATTTTTGATCACAGGTTATGCCGCCAGGTATGTGGGTGCCAATCTCAATTATAAATATGATTTACTCCTGGCCAAATTTGACACAAGTTTTAACCTTATTTGGGCCACTACAGTTTCTGAAAATACGCCCATAAATGTAGGTTTTGGACCAATAGGAGCAAATATTATTGTTGATGACTATGGAGGGATTTTAGTTTCAGGTAATCCCTATGTTGAGCCACTCCCAAAAATTGGTTTTGCCGCTCGATTTGATGCTAAAACAGGTGATTCACTTTGGTATAAAGAATTTAAGGGAGATTACGGAATTGGGGGAATGTATACCGCCAAACGGGATGACGGAAACTACCAATTTATTCAGAATCAGATTGACCAAACTGATATATTTTATCTTAACTAATCTTTTAATTTTACTCCAGTTGTTTCCTGTCCACCTTGAAGTAAGGTCATGCTTACTACTTTCCCATCTTCATTTATATTGAAAGTTACTTGAGCTTCTACAACTTTTAAATAAAAGACGTTTTTGGATCTAGGGTAAATCTCAAATTCGCCTTGACCTGTTGCTTGAGCTTTCATCTGACTTCCATCTTTAGAAACAGTAATTACAAATCCTGGGGCCAGTT
>CAKZNE010000163.1 GCA_937129395.1 uncultured Cryomorphaceae bacterium
CAAAATTGCTTCTAATTTAGGTTGGGAAATTAATGTTATAACATCTGCTAAAGATAGTAATCAACTGTCTGATTTTCCTGGAGCAATTTCTGTTGTTGGCGATTCTCCAGAAACAATACAATTTTCTAATATTGAAGAAAATACTGCTATAGTAATCATGAACCATAGTTATGTACAAGATTTAAAATATGTTATAAAACTTTCTGAATATCAACCAAAATATATTGGAATTTTAGGCGCACCAAATAGAAGAGAACGTTTATTTAATGAGCTTTTTGAATTTGTACCAGATATTTCTGATGAATTTTTAGACAACATTTACACACCTGCAGGTTTGCATATTGGTGCTCAAACTCCAGAAGAAATTGCTGTTTCTATTGTTGCAGAAATTTTATCAGTAATCAGAAAAAAAGAACCCTTTTCTTTGAGGAAATTAAATGGGAAAATTCATAGTTAATATGAATTCAACAGCAATTTTGGTCTTAGCTGCAGGAAAATCTTCTAGAATGAAGACTATTAAACAACTGCTAAAAATTAACAATAAAACTTTATTAGAAATAGCTTTAGAGAATGCAAAAAAGATAAATTCTGAAAACGTTTTTTGTGTTTTAGGAGCAAATTCTGAAAAGATTAAAGAAGAAACCTCAACAAAAAATATAAATTACATATTCAATAAAAATTTTGAAAATGGTTTAAGTTCTAGTATTATTTGTGGCGTTGATTTTATTCAAAAAAAACAACCCAATGTCAATTCAATATTAGTATTATTGGCAGATCAACCTAAAATAGATGAATCCTATTTATTCAAAATTTTTAATATTTATCAAAAAAATTCAACTAAAATAATTGCTTCTGGTTGGTAGCGTAGAATGTCTTCTTTGCAAAATTTTATGTTTTTAAGGATTGTTCTAAGATTGAAGATGACTTCTATGAATCCCATAAAAGCCAAATCCTTAAAATGTTTTACCAAAGTAGCACCCTGGGCTTCCATAAGGTCGCCTCCCCAAACTCTAAATTCTGCCTCAGCATCCTTTTGTTTGATTGCTTTTATAAGATTGCTTCCATGCAAATCCCCACTTGCCTCACCTGCAATGATGTAGTACTTCACAATGATAAATTAGTGGAACTAAATTAGACTTTGTTCTATCGCTTACTAAACCCTTATGGATAAGTTTATAACAAGAACCTGTAGACAAATATTAGGACTAGATAAAGCACGGAAATCACCAAAATACCTTGGCCGATTTTCTCTTTGTTGAATTTTAAGAAAAGGAAAAATAAACCAGCATTTAGGATCATGCCGATGGTAATAATTTGGGTATTGATGGTTTTTATAATGTTGCTATCAAAGCGTTGAACACCTATGAGCTCGGGACGGAATTCCATTACTAGGAACACTCCTAAAACGGGCATCAGTAAACCGATGATTAGTCCAATGTATAATGGCAATGATTCTTTCTTCAAAAAATAGATTTTAGGCTAACAAAACGCAATGTTAGTGCATTTATTGAATTCTGCAAATGCTTATAAATCCCAAGATTCAATTTTTTGCTTTAACTCGTAGGCAGTGAGGTCACTATTGATAGGAACAACTGAAATATAATTATTGGCCAAAGCCCATTCGTCATTATCTTCTTCCTTATCGTAGTTCACAAATTTGCCCGTAAGCCAATAATAATCTCTACCTCTGGGATCCACTCTTTCGTCAAACTCCTCTTCCCAATTTCCTTTGGTTTGTCGGCAAATTTTTATGCCCTTGTATTTTTCCTCGCTGGGCTTTGGAATGTTTACATTTAAACAAATACCTCTTGGTAAACCTCTTTCCAAAACTTGTTCAGCTATTTTTTTGATATAGGCCGCGGCGGGTTCAAAATCAGCTTCCCAACTAAAATCACATAGCGAAAAGCCAATGGAAGGAATATTTTCTAGAGATCCTTCCACGGCGGCAGACATTGTTCCAGAATAAATTACATTGATGGAAGAATTGCTTCCGTGATTAATTCCAGATACCAATAAGTCAGGCTTTCTTTTTAGAACAACATTCACTGCCAGCTTGACACAATCCGCTGGGGTTCCACTGCAGCTGTATTCCTTTTGTGGACCATCATCAATAGTAATGGTATCCGCCCTTAAAATTCCGTCGATTGTAATCGCATGTCCCTTTCCACTTTGCGGTCCGTCTGGCGCAACTACCACAACATCACCCAGTTGATTCATTATTTCGATAAGGTTTCTAATTCCAGGGGCTGTTATTCCATCATCGTTGGAAATAAGAATAAGGGGACGGTTTTGCATGGATGTTATTTTTTACAAATCTATCCATATTTACAATTATGAGGGCATTATATTTGTTATTGATTTTTAAAATTAAATTGACTCAAAATGGATAATTTTTCAAATAATGATAGAGAGTTTGCACAGTTTTCAAATGCTGGACAGACCAGAGCCGTTGCCAAAGATTTTGTGAGTAATGTACTTATGCTAATGTCATTGGGATTAATGGTTTCTGGAGCTCTTGCTTATTTAACCTTTAACGTAGACTCCCTATTTTATATAATGTATAATGTTGATGTAGATGGAAACATTTTAGGAAGAACCATAGCAGGCTGGATTGTTTTACTTTCTCCTTTGGGAATGGTCTTAGGTTTACGAGCAGGTTTTAACAAATTTAATGCTCCGACTTTAACCCTATTGTTTGTTTTATTCGCTGCCCTTATGGGAATGGGTTTAAGTTCCATTTTCCTTATGTATAAAATGCCTTCCATCATTCTGACATTTTTTATAAGCGCAGGAATGTTTAGCGTTATGGCCATTGCGGGTTACACTACGAAAACAGATTTAACCAAAATGGGATCTCTTTTATTTATGGGTCTTATTGGGATAATTATCGCCTCCTTGGTTAATATGTTCCTCGGTTCTTCTCAACTAGACTATATCATTAGCTTCATTGGAGTATTAATTTTCACTGGACTTACGGCTTACGATATGCAGAAGATGAAACAAATTGGGATGTCTGTAGAAACTGGCAGCGAAGAAGCCAAGAAATTAGCCGTTACTGGGGCTTTAACATTGTATTTGGATTTTATTAATCTCTTTTTATTCTTGCTGAGATTTTTTGGCAACAGGGATTAATATCCTTTCGAACCCATAATATTAAGAGCGATTGTTTATTCAATCGCTCTTTTTTTGTCTCAAAACCAATTATTTACAAAATAAAATCAACTTTCAAACTAAATAATTAGTTTATGAACTAAATTTTTAGTTATGTTTGTACAGTCAAATTAAAAACCATGAAAGAACTTACCAAAGCAGAAGAAGAGATAATGCAAATCCTATGGGATTTAAGAGTGGCCTTTGTAAAGGAGATTATTGAAAACATGCCCGAACCAAAGCCAGCTTATAATACTGTTTCTACAATCATCCGAATTCTTCAACAAAAAAATTTGGTAGACCATAAGGCATTTGGAAAGTCACATCAATATTTCCCACTCATTTCTAAGGAGGAGTATTCCAAGTTTAAAATGGAGGGCTTGGTTAAAGGTTATTTCAGTGGCTCCTTGAGTAGAATGGTTTCCTTTTTTGTAGAAAAGGGAGATGTGAAAGCCAAAGAATTGGATGAGATTTTAAAACTAATCGAAGAAAAAAGAGAATCATGATTTCATTGTTCATCAATTTCATTCTGTTTTCTGGGCTGTTCTATTTTGCTTATATCCTATTATTTAGGAATAAGAGTTTTTTCAATGCCAATCGTTGGTTATTGCTTTGTGTTCCCTTGTTGAGTTTATTAATCCCCTGGATTGCGCCTTATTTTAATGATCCCATTTATAGCGCCACTGGCTACACTACCCAATTATTACCAGAGGTTAATATTCTGGATACTAAAATAAACCAAGCCAATTATCAGGGTCCAGTTTCCTTGTTAACCATAGCTTATACAATGGGAATTATCCTAAGCTCCATACTATTTGTGAAAGGTTTGGTGTCAATCCTT
>CAKZNE010000164.1 GCA_937129395.1 uncultured Cryomorphaceae bacterium
GGCGGAATTTCGCCATATCATTTACAAGGTGGCGATTTAATTTTTCAAGTAGGAACAGGATATTTTGGTGCAGGAAAATCTGTAAACGGAAAACGTGTTTTTGATGATAAAATTTTTAAAGAAAACGCTATTCGTCCGGAAGTAAAATTAATTGAAATTAAATTTTCTCAAGGTGCAAAACCTGGTCATGGTGGAATTTTACCAGCCGAAAAAGTAAATGAAGAAATTGCCGAAATCCGTAATGTACCCATTGGAAAAGATGTTTTGTCGCCACCAGCTCATTCCACCTTTTCCAGCCCCTTAGAAATGATGGATTTTGTAAAAACCCTTAGAGATTTGTCTGGTGCAAAACCCATTGGTATAAAATTATGTGTAGGAAAAAGAAGAGAGTTTATTGCCATTTGTAAGGCCATGGTGGAATCCGGTATTTGTCCAGATTATGTGGATGTTGACGGAAGTGAGGGAGGAACTGGTGCAGCGCCTTTAGAATATTCGGATAGCATTGGAACTCCTTTGGTGGAGGCCCTTTCTTTTGTTCACAATACCTTGGTTGGCTTTGGATTAAGAGATAAAGTAAAAGTGATTTGTAGTGGGAAAATTGTTACAGGTTTTGATGTAATTAAGAATCTTGCCATTGGAGCAGATCTTTGTTATTCTGCTAGAGCGATGATGATGGCTATAGGTTGTATTCAGGCCTTAAGATGTCATTCCAACCATTGCCCAACAGGTGTAGCTACCCAGAACCCTACTTTGGTAAAAGGATTGGATGTGGAAGATAAGGCGAAAAGAACGGCCAATTATCATGTCGGAACGATGCATAGTGTTGCAGAAATGTTAGGTTCAATGGGACTGAGTTCTACCAAGGAATTAAAACCTTGGCATCGAATGAGAAGAACAGATTTCACAGAAATAAAACATTATGGAGAGATTTATCCTGCACTGAAATCAGGGGATTTATTGAAAAATGAAATTCCAAAAAGTTGGGAAAGAGCGGTACGATCAGCTTCTGCCTCTAGTTTTGAATATGAGGAGATTGATATGGAGGTTTCTGTGGTTTAAAGTATGGGATGAATCCGATTTGATCTTTCTGATACAATATTGAGGTTTTTTGTGCCCTTGTTTTGAAATTTTTAATCTGTAAAACCTGATGGCAAATAGATTATTTCTTGATCAGACAATAGCTTTTTCACCCTTTTCTGTATTTCCAAATAATAATGCTCGGACTTTCTTTTCGATTGTTGAGACTGCAACTTTTTTAATTTTGAATTCATTTCTGGACTTAATTCGAAACCCAGGTTATTGTATAGGAATATTACCATTTCCCTAGGCTTTGAAATTAATTGCTCATAGTTGATTGTCAACCATTTTTCATTTTTTGAATAATTGGATTCCCAAATAGTGGTGTACCAAGCAAGCATATCTTCAACTCCTTTTTCCAACAATGGGTTTTCCTTTATATTAAAAGTACTTTGATAAAGGGAATTGGCTAAACTGATAAATGAAGAAATCGATTCTTCTGGATTCCTTTGCAGGTATATAAAATGAGCGTCAGGGAAAACCTTTAATAGGCTTGGTATCTTAGCTGTAAAAGTTGGGTTTTTGGAAAGAAACCTTTTGTTTTTCCCGTAAACATAAAGGTGCTTTTGAAGGCATTTTTTATAAAAGCTAAGGATTTTTAATTTTTCGGATGTACTTAAACTTTCTTCAAAATGCGTGAAACGATCTGCTCTAGAATCGTTGGGAAATAGAAAGGTTATAAAAGCAGTTGAAAAGATATGGAAAAGGATCAATTCATCCTCCTCGGGTAAATCCAATCTGGAAAAGTGTTTTTTATCCAAGCTTTTCGAAAGCCTAGCTGATACAAAAAGCAAGGTTCTTTTTAGTGGATGCTTAACTTTTCGATCGATTTTCCAGACCCAGATAGCCAACTTCTTCTGTAAAATAGATGGGGCGAATAGAATTTCCCAAAGAAGAAAATAGCTGAATTTTTCTTGGTCTAAAGCTAAACTCCGGAAAAGCAAGGTGGTACCACTTCTTGGAATTCCAATAATAAATAGTGGCTTATTAATTTCAAGTTTCTTGTATTTAGGGTAAAAAATCTCATCCAAAAGCAAAGCCAAATGATTAACCATCCAAAGAGGAAAGTAGCAAAAAACCAAAATCAAAATCCGAATCACATGGAATGTTGAGTTCCTAAACCCATTGGATTCTTTAAAAAACAGAGAGCGAAAGACTAATTTTAAAATCAAAATATTAGAATTTTCGTAAGCTTTCAAAACCTTTTTCTAAATCATTTTTTAAATCTTCAACGTCTTCCAAACCAAAGCTTAAGCGGATTAACGAATCCTTTAAACCCATGCTTTCTTTTTCTTCGGAATTCATTGAAGCATGGCTGCCTGTATAAGGTTGGGCAATCATTGAGGTGACACAAGCCATGCCTGTTCCCGTATCGAATAACTCTAAATTTTTCGCAAATTCAGGGTAATGTTTTACTCGATCTTTTTTTAAATCAAAAAACAGCAAGGTGGCATAGCCGTTTAGTTGCTTTTCATCTAATTTAGGATAATATACTTTTTCGATTTCTGGAATGGTTTCCAAAAAATCCCGCATGACTAAAGTTGTTTTTTGATGTGCCCTCATTCGAATTCCAAAGGTTTGAAGGCTACGTCTTAATAACCAAGCGCTTTGTGGGGCTAGTATTGCTCCATAATAAAAGCGCAAATCCTTTACTTTTTGATGTAATTTTTCGTCATCCATTAAAATTACCCCACCCATAATGTCGCTATGTCCAGAAAAATATTTGGTGGCGCTGTGAAGGGAAATATCTGCTCCAATTTCACATGGATGCTGGAATAAGGGACTTGCCCAGGTATTGTCTACAACAACCAAGGCATTTTTGTTATTTGCCTTCACTTTTTCCGCTACATAAGAAATAGGAATAGTTTTCAAAAAAGGATTCGTAGGAGTTTCAAATAAAACCATATCCACCTTTTCCAATCGATCAATGTTTTCCTCTATAGATAAATCGCTGATTATCAATTTTACTCCAATGCGTTCCGTAAACTGCTGCATTAATTTGTAAGAACAACCATAAATATCCTTGTTAATCACTAAGGTTTCCCCATGTTTTAGTAGGCTTAATACCAGTGTAATGGCCGACATTCCCGTTGTGGTGGCAATGGCGAAATTTGTACTTTCTAGGGTTCGTACCACCTCCTCCAATTCCGCAATATTGGGATTGTTATTTCGGGTGTAAAAATAGGGGGAGGTAGATTGAAAAGCACTGGCCTGAAATATCGGGGTCACAACGGGGTCGCTTCCATCTATATCTATTCGGGTATGAAGGGCTTTGGTTTCTGCTTTCATATTGTTTAATTAAGGTATTTTTTACTTTCAGTATCTGTTTCTATGGTGGGGAAATGGGCTCTATCCAATACAGGAAGGCAATGAAGGGTATTGCTACTATTTGCTCCCAATCGAATGCTGGTTTCATTTTCTTCACTTTTGGTGAGAATGATTCTTTCCAATCCAACGTTCAATTCAAAATATTCGACTTTGGAGGACGGTTGACGTTCTACCTGAAGAATTATTTGGTCCTTTGTAGGATCCTCTACAACCAAATGAAGAGCATTAATTTCGCTGTCCCACTTTATATCAAAATACTGCTCTTCTGTATAATCATAGGTTTTTATTTCTTCCTCTTTTTGGGATTTTGGATGAACTATAGGGGAGAGTTCCCCACAGTTTTCACACTCCGATTTTTCATTAAGACCTGAAACTTTGATGGTAAGCCCAAAGCGATCCACTAATTTTTGACTACAAGTTTTACAATGAGTATTACTTACATTTTCGGCATATACATTTCCCAAATAACAATATTCTATTCCGGCGGTAATTGCAATTTCTCTTGCTTTTAATAAAGTTTCTAATGAGGTTCTTTTGGCCTTATAACGAAAAGCAGGATGGTAACCCACCAAATGCAAAGGGATGCTGGAGTCTAGGTTTTTCAACATCCATTCAGCCGTTTTTTTGGCGTCAACCCCATCGTCGTTTAAGTCGGTAACCACAAGCTGACTTACCTCCAAATGTTTCCCAGAATCATAAATCTGTTTAATTCCACGAAGAACAGGTTCCAATCTGGCTTTAGATATTTTTCGATACATCTCATCGTCCATGGATTTTAAGGAAATACTAAAAATGTCAATTACTTCAATAAGTTCGTCGAGGGGTTTGCTTTCTATGTATAATGCTGATTTATATAATGTTTTAATATTATTTTTTTGAGCCAATCGAGATGTGTCTAAAACGAATTCGTGCCAAACGACGGGATCATTGTAAGTCCAAGAAATAATGTCAATATCATTTTTAAGAGCTAATTCGATAACCTCCTCTGGACTATAAACCACCACATTTTTGTTGTCTAAATGTTTGATTTGTGAAGTTTGCCAATTTTGACAAAAACTGCAGGCCATCATGCACCCAATATTCCCCATGCTTAATATTCGAGCACCGGGTGAATGATGATAAATGGCTTCTGTTTCAATGGTTTCAATTGTAGCCGGGATGGCTTTTCCGTAGTTAAAGGATTTCAATTCATTCCCCTGGTTTCCTCGTACACGACAAAATCCATCCTGACCTTCCTTTAATTCACAATGCCTAGGGCATAGTTTACATTCTACCTTGTTTTTATCCTCTAAAAACTGCCAGTGGCTTGCGGTAATGGGTTCGTTTCTCCAATCCATAATTAATGAGTTTCGTTTTTTGTTTTCGTAGTATTGTTTTGTTGAATAAGCTCTTCTAAATCCTTGATTTTAAAAGGTAGATCTCCATTTTCAATTACTTTTTTTAAAAGTAAATAAGCCGCCATTTTTGGATGTCCAAATTCTTCCTTGGAAAGAGCATTATAGTTTTCGGTATACAATTTCAGCCCTAAGTCCATTAGAGCCAACTTTGGATTTATATTTTCCCCCTCCTCGTATCGATCCGAATAAAATGGGATTTCAATTTCGTTTACATAAATTTTGGTTTTTGGATTCATGAAAGCTTGATACCTAAGGCTTTCCCATAGTTCCATGCTTAAGAGCAAATCCAGCTCACCTTGTCCAATTTGGGTGGAGTAGAATTGATGCTTGTCCATTTCTTGGGTAAAAATTCGCAACACACTGTGGATAGAACCTCTTCTCTGGGCACCACCTTTAAAGGTTGAACCTTGGCAATGGTAGGAGGCTTTTTCGCATAGTTGGTAGATAAGGTTTGATAGACCAAAAACGCCTTGTCCACCGGTTCCGGCAATAATTAGATTATAGGGTTTCATCCACAAGGTGTATTACAGCGTTATTGGGGCAAATTTCTTTACAGGCTCCACAGCGAACACAGAGCTCAAGATCTACTTCAAGATCTCTTTTTTCAGGATGAATCGCCTTTATGGCGGGGCAGGCTAATTCTTCATAACAAAGATTGCATTCACCACATTTAGAATTGTCAATATGGACTTCTACTTTTTTTATTTTTTCCTTTCGAGTTTCATCTAATTGCAATGCACATTGCCCACTTATCCAAAAAACACGTACACCCTTTTGATTCA
>CAKZNE010000165.1 GCA_937129395.1 uncultured Cryomorphaceae bacterium
TCGCGGGTCTCGGCTGAAATCAAGATGGGCACTTTAAATTCCTTCGCGATTCGTTCGAGGCGCGCCCCCAAGTTGGCGACACTCCCAAAAACGCTGATGTGCCACTGCTGACTGGGACCGGTTTTACCCACGGCAAGACGCCCGGTGCTGATCCCGAGACGCACGGAAGACATGAGCCGACCGTGTTCGTCCTCGAATTCGACTCGGTCAGCCAGATCACGAATTATTTTTTCCGCCGCTTCCACCGCAAATCGGGCATGGGCTCGCTTTGTTTTTACCCATTTCGGCCAACCCCACAGTGCCAACGCGCCATCGCCCGCAAAATCGGTAATGACCCCTTCTTGCTCAAAAATCCAAAGACTCCTTAATCACCCAACACACAATTGTACCCCTAGTTTTTTTCCTACCCGAAACCAGTTTAGGTTTTGGCGCCACCGGAATAAGTACTTTTAAAAAATCAAATCATACACTAAATACCCGTCCTTCACAGGTTTTGTATTCTGCTGTATACACTTTGAAAAATCAATTGTTGCTTTTTGTTCCTTTTGAATTTTATGGAAATAACAATAATTCTAGGCTCAAAGGTGAAATCGGTTATTACCAATATTTTTACAATTACCATGGAATTGGAAGTGAAACCTCAAAAAATGATCTAGAGAATTACAGTGTCAATTTTCCAAGAATTGAGGCCAACTATTCTAAAAAAATCTATTCCAAATTCTATCTAGGAGCAGGTTTTAATTTTGATTATTTTGATATTACTGAAACAGAATCCAATGGACTTCTAGAAACCGAAAAGCCTGTTGGATACCAAGGAGGTACCAAAGCCAATTTTGTGGCTTTAGCCTTTTTCGATAATCGCGATACTTTGTTTGCGCCAAATTCAGGACAATATCTGGAGGTGAAATTTCAACATTCCATGCCCCAATGGATTTCCGATTTTGTGTATTCTAGAATTGATCTTGACTATAGAATTTATACCAAACTTTATAAAAAAACAATTTTAGCCAGCAACTTGTATTGGTCTAAAACTTCGTCACAGACTCCTTTTTTCGATTTACCCTACATTTCCACTCCGAACAGAGCCAGGGGTTATGATGATAGGCGTTTTATTAACCCAGAAATCGCCAACCTCCAAACTGAAGCTCGGTTTCCCATTTACAAACGGTTTAGTGGAGCTAGCTTTGTTTCGGCTACGGCAATACCAGAAAAGAGTTTTGCTTTTTTTGAAGAAACACCAGAATTTAGTTATGGATTGGGAATCCGGTATGAATTACGAAAAGACAGTAAAGCACGATTAAGATTAGACTTTGCAAAATCGCGTGACTCATTCAATTTCTATTTTACTGTAAATGAGGCTTTTTAATCTAATTCAATATAATTATCCAAGGCTAAAGTCCAATCGTATTTGTCGTATTCCAAGTCCACATCTGTACTTGGTACAATTCCGTATTTCACCAAAACTTCCTTACTTCCGCTAACACCTCCAAAATCACCTACGAACCACAGCAATAAAGTAGAGGTATTTAAAATGTTGTCTTCTTTATTATATTCCGAAAACTTCTCCAAGAATAACTTAGCCGATTTATCAAATTGCTCATCAATTTTATCTGCTGTGTAAATGGCAACTGGTGGGCAACTTTTAGCTCCACAGTTCAAGGCAAAATGAACTCTATAATCCCTTTCGGTTGGCCGGAATTTCTTTTTAAAGCTTTTTACAAATGGGTTTTTAAAATAGCCCAATAGGAATTTGGATTGAGATCCGCGGATAATTCCATGCTCAATATCTTCAAAGCTCATATCTCTCCCTGCTATATGAATATTTTCACTGGAAAAGAAATTTGGCCTATCGTCATATTCACTAGGATCGGCCTTTAAGCGGATTTGGATATAGGCATTATATAGATTTACCCAAAAAGCAAAACGCTCTGGATCTGTATCTAATTCAGCTTCCAACTCCTTCTGCGTAGAGGATTCAAGAGTTTTCTGAAATTCAATCGTTTCCTCACCAGCCTTTAAAGCCTCCAATAAATGTATGACCGTTTTTTGATATTTCGAGTCAAGATCCTTATCATTGCTTTGCCCAAAGGCAATATTTGAGGTTGCCGCTACCAAGCAAAGCAATAGGATTAAAAAATTTTTCATCGTCTATAATTTATTTATTAATGACACTTGATATTGTTATCCCAGCTTTGAACGAGCATGAGAATCTAAAAAAACTCCTTCCTTTTTTAAGGGAACATTCCAATGAGCACTCTACAAATATAATTGTTGTAGACGCTAAAAACTCAAATGACAATACCGAAACCTTATGCCATGATTGGAAATGCGTCTATCGCAAATCTCAACATTGCCAAAGGGCCTCACAACTCAATGAAGGCGCTACTTTATCTTCAGCGGATTCCATCATGTTTTTGCATGCAGATGTATTTCCACCCCAAAGTTTCGTTCAAGACATTGAGAATTGTCATATAACAGGCAAAGACTGTGGAATGTTTTCGTATCGTTTTGATAAACCTCGTTTTTTATTGAAGGTCAACCAATATTTCACCAAATTTGATAGTAGCCTATCTGGAGGTGGAGATCAATGTTTTTTTATTCTGAAAAGCGCTTTTGATAAACACAATGGCTTTAATGAAAACTTCTGTTTAATGGAGGACTTTGAACTTTTTAGGAGATTGAAAAAAGAAAAAGTCAGCTATAAAATTGTTAACTCCCCAGCAACGGTCTCCGCCCGAAAATATGAAAACAATTCGTGGCTGAGAGTGAATTTGGTAAACTTCCTCACCTTCCAAAAGTTTAAAAAATCCGTTCCACCAGAGGAGTTGAGTAGATTTTACAAAAAGTGGTTAAATCCATTTTAAGGAAATAGTTGTTCCCTCCTGTTCTTATTTAATTCCTAGTATTTAATGGCCTAAAACTTGCTTCAAAGCAGGCTTACCTATGGACCAAACCTCAAATGAAAATTTCCTTTTTTAGTGCCGGACTACTATTCCTTAGTCTACTTTCTTGTGAAAATGATAAGCTTAATGACGATGAATTTAATTTAATTCCAGGGGAGATAATTATTGGCCTCGATGGTGCCTTTACCAGTCCACAATTATTTGAATTTCTAAACAACAATAACCTAAAACTCCAGGGCAGTAATGGTTTATCCTATTATTCCGAACTTCATACTGACAGCCTTGAATTTGTGAAACAGAAAATTCAAAACCTAATTTTCATAAATACTTACCAGGCATCTGAGGACCAACAATTCCAACAAATAATTATTAAACCCGATTTTTTCGACCTTCATTTACTGTCTCATCAAAAACAATGGCTGCAAAATATTTCCATGCTGGAACTATCGCAAATGGACCATCCCTATACTATTTTGGTGGAAGTGGAAAAAGGATCAGAAGCAGAATTCATTTCAAAGAATAGCCATCACTCCTTTGTGCGCTTCATTGAACAAAATACATTGATTCGAAGCGCTCGCCAATTACCGTAATTCTTTTTTTAACAAACAATTACTCCGAAATTCTCAAGGGGTAAACATTTTTCCAAAAACATTTGCGTAACCGAATGATTACACATATATTCGTAACCGATTAGTTACTTATAATATGAGAAGAGACGTTTTCCAGGCAATTGCCGATCCCATCCGGAGGGATATCATAGGACTATTGGCTAAGGATAGTTTATCGGTAAATACTGTCGCCGAAAATTTCGATATCAGCAGGCCTGCCATTTCCAAACACATTAAGATTTTGACTGAGTGTGGGATTATTGTAATTGAAAAAAAAGGCCGAGAAAGACTTTGTGAAATAAAACCACAAAACCTTGTTCCTGTTGCTGAATGGATAGATCAATATCGAAAATTATGGGAAGAGACATTAG
>CAKZNE010000166.1 GCA_937129395.1 uncultured Cryomorphaceae bacterium
ATCTTCAAATTGCGCCGAATTATAATAGGGGTGAAACTTGGTTTATTGCAACAGGTGATGGTGATGCTGCTTTTAATCCCTCCAATGGAATCTGGAGAACAATGGACAAAGGCCTGCATTGGGAGCCTATTAATTTAGGCTTGGATATTGGCTTAAATTTTCCGCCCCCATTTTGGTCGAGATGCCGTAAAATTTTAGTGCATCCCGAAAATGGAAATATCCTTTATGCAGCATTCCGACATGGAATTTATAAAACTGAAAATGCCTTGGAGGCCAATCCCGACGATGTTTTTTGGGAAAGGGTAGCGGATAAGGCTATTATGACTGAATTTTTTGATCTCGCATTTCAACCGAACTCAAATGGTGAAGTGCTAATTGTTTCTGGCGATAAATTGGCTATTTCAGTGGAATCAGGAAAAAAGGGGACTTTTTCCTTAGTACCTAATTATGAATCATTGACAAAAAGAGGTCAAGAATTAATAAGCTTGAGAGTTTCCAATGCCAATCCAGATTTAATTTATGGAGCTTATCCAGATTATGTTTTTTCCTATTCCTTAAAAACGAAGCTTACAAAAACCATTCGTGTAGGATATCGGTATAAAAGGAGTCAGGCATTTGCGGTTTCCCCTTTTAATTTCAATGAATTTATTTTTGGAAATGTTCAAGGGGTTTTTCTTACCAAGGATTTAGGGGAAAATTATCTCAAAAAACCAAAAAAAAGCTTTGCCTACCACGATGATATTCACTTTTTATGCTACCGCGATTCTAATGAAATTTGGATGGCTAATGATGGAGGGATTTGCAGAAGCATAGATGCTGGGGATACTTGGGAAGATCTTAGCGATGGAATTGGGGCTGCTGTGTTCTATAATATAGGCATCAGCGAAAAAAGACCAGATTTAATTATTGGCGGCGGTTGGGATACTGGTCCGAATATCTTTTTGGCCAAAAAGGATACTTTTCAAACCTTCAATATTTTTGGCGATGCTTTTGAATCTTTGATTGATGACACCGATGCTGAAAAACCAATATTTTATATAAGTACTCAAGCGGGGATGAGTCGTTTTGATAATTCTTTAAGTAAAACAACCTTTTATGGACAGCCACCCGGAAAAATAAAAGGGAAACGTAACTGGACTCACGAATTTGTAAAGGATCCAAAAATTCAATCCACTCTTTATTACTCAGGTATGCCAGCAATAGGGCGGAGTTTAGATAAGGGTTTAACTTGGGAAAACATTATTGCAAACCCTCAAATAGAAAATAAAGCAAGGTTTTTTGATGGCATCTGGCATTCCCCTACAACTAGTGGTGTTGTATATGTTTTACAAAATAGTAAGGATCCAGAAGACAATGAGGGACTTGTTATTTGGAAAAGTAAAAATGCAAATTCCACAAATGTTGAAGACGTGATCTGGGAAAAGCTAAATCCAAAAGTGTGGGGTTTTAAGGCGGAAATTTCCAAGGATTATTCCTTAACGGATTTAACCATTGATCCAAATAACCCAGATCATATTTGGATTAGCATTAGCAGCTATAAGGAGGAGATTCCCAAAGTGATGGAATACAATGGAAAAAGGTGGAAGGACATTACAAAAAAAGGCCTCGAAGGTGTGTATGCTACGCGAATTATTGCACAAAAGCATTCTGATGAACTGATTTATTTAGGTACACATTCTGGTGTTTTCTACAAGACCAAGGATGATAAATCATGGACAAAAATTCCCGGATGCCCCCATGCGAAAATCACCGATATGGAAATTAATAGCTGTGTAGGCTTGCTAAGAGTGGCCACTTTAGGAAGGGGAATTTGGGAAATGGATCTTTTTGCGGATAAGTCCATAATTAGTGTAGAGGAAGATCAGGTTTGGTCGGAAGAGAAGGTAATTGCAAGTGAGATTATTATTAAGCCAGGAGTAACACTAAGCATTAAAGCAAATTTATTTTTTGAAACTCAGGTACAAATTACCATCGAAGAAGGAGGGAAATTGATTTTGGATGGGGCGCAATTAAGCAGTTATTGTTCCAGTAAATGGAAGGGGATTAGGATAAATGGAATTAATGTTTGGCCAAAAAAGAGTCAAGTTGAAAATCAATTGCTATTGAAAAATGGGGCTCAAATTAATGACTTGGAATTTAACTAGTGTTTTTTTGTGCTAAACTCATTTGTATAGCTTAATAATCATTTTCTTTGTAGATATGGCGGGTAATTCCTTTGGTACTATTTTTAAATTAAGCACTTACGGAGAGTCACATGGCAAAGCCATTGGTGGGATTATTGACGGCTGTCCTCCTGGTTTAAAAATTGATTTGGATTTTGTACAATCCCAATTGGATAAAAGAAAACCTGGCCAATCTAAAATCACCACCCAGCGCAAAGAATCGGATCAAGTAGAATTTCTTTCGGGTATTTTTGAAGGTATTTCTACAGGAACGCCTATTGCATTTCAAATCGTAAATGAAGATGCTAAATCAAAGGATTACAGTCATCTAAAAGATAATTACCGACCCTCTCACGCCGATTATGTTTACGATCAAAAATATGGACATAGAGATTATCGGGGTGGTGGAAGATCGTCGGCAAGGGAAACTGCTTGTCGCGTTGTGGCCGGTGCCATCGCCATTCAGTTACTAAATGACTTGAAGATTAATGCCTATGTTTCTCAAGTTGGAGAATTGAGATTGGAAAAGGACTATTCTCAACTGGATTTTCAAAAAATAGAGAATACAATTGTTCGTTGTCCCGATACAGAAATGGCTGAAAGGTTCATTGCTAAAATAGATTCTATTCGAAAGGAAGGAGATACTATCGGTGGGATGATAAGTTGTGTAATAGAAAATGTTCCCGTAGGATTAGGCGAACCTGTTTTTGATAAGTTGCATGCAGAATTGGCAAAAGCCATGATGAGTATAAATGCTGTAAAAGGGTTTGAATACGGCAGCGGATTTAAGGCTTGCACCATGCAAGGAAGCGAGCATAATGATATTATTAGGTCTGGAGGAGATACGGAATGTAATTTTTCGGGAGGAATACAAGGAGGAATTTCCAATGGACAGGATATATATTTTAATGTTGCCTTTAAGCCAGTGGCAACTTTAATGAAGGATCAAAAAAGTATTGATAAAGAAGGAAATGAAATTATTGTAAAGGGGAAGGGTAGACACGATCCTTGTGTGGTTCCTAGAGCGGTGCCCATTGTAGAAGCTATGGCAGCCTTGGTATTAGTCGATTTTTTCCTGCTTCAAAAAATTAATAAATAAAAGAGAATATGAAATTAGCCTTGCATTGGAAAATTATTATCGGCCTTGGTGCTGGAATTATTTGGGCATTACTTTCAAGCTATTTGGGATGGAGTCAATTCACAATCGATTGGATCGCTCCTTTTGGAACTATTTTCATAAACCTTCTCAAACTAATCGCCGTACCATTGGTACTATTTTCAATAATAAGTGGTGTAGCCGGAATAGGTGACCCTTCCAGTTTAGGAAGAATGGGCGCTAAAACCTTGATATTCTATTTTTTAACAACCATCCTAGCTGTAAGTATAGGATTGATTTTGGTAAACATTGTTAAACCAGGGGAGAAGTTAGACGATACCAGTAGAATTGTTAATAGAATAAGCTATGAACTTTGGGCAAAAGAAAAAGGTGTAGAAATTAAGGATGATATTCGATTATCAGAACTAACTGAAAATCAAGAATTGGTTGTAGAAATTTCCGAAAGGACAGGTTTTCAGATTGATGAATCGGTTGGTGATAAAATGGAAAAGGCCAAGAAAACCAAGGATGCTGGGCCACTGCAAGCATTAGTGGATATTGTTCCTTCAAACATTTTCTTTTCTTTAAATAACAATGGTCTTATGCTTCAGGTGATCTTTTTCGCACTATTCTTTGGGATAAGCCTTTTGCTGATTCCAAAAGACAAGGGCGATCCTGTAAAAGCCTTTGTAGATGGAAGTATGGATGTCTTTCTAAAAATGGTAGATTTAGTTATGAAAGCTGCACCATTTTTTGTTTTTGCGCTTTTAGCGGGAGTGGTAAGTAAAATGGCTGGTGATGATATTTCTAAAGTTGGAGAGATTTTCAAAGGTCTAAGTTGGTATTCTGGTACCGTGTTTTTTGGACTGATGTTCATGATTTTTGTAACCTATCCGTTTATTCTTAAGGTTTTCACTAAAGTAATTCCATATAAAGGATTTTTTAAAGCTATGAGCCCAGCCCAAACTCTTGCTTTTTCTACAAGTTCAAGTGCAGCAACATTGCCTGTAACCATGGAATGTGTTGAAGATAATTTAGGAGTAGATAAAAAAGTAACAGGTTTTGTTTTACCGATTGGAGCGACGGTAAATATGGATGGTACAAGTTTGTATCAAGCGGTGGCGGTTGTATTCTTAGCCCAAATCCATATGATTGACCTTTCTTTTGGGCAACAACTAACAATTGTGTTTACGGCGACATTGGCTTCTATCGGCTCAGCCGCAGTGCCAAGTGCTGGTTTAGTAATGTTAATTATCGTGTTGGAATCTGTTGGTTTAAACCCAGCGTGGATTGCAATTATTCTACCAGTAGATAGAATATTAGATATGTGTAGAACCGTTGTAAATGTTACCGGTGATGCAACCGTTTCTTCTGTAATTGCAAAAGGCGAGGGACTTTTAAATTACAAAGGGGAAGAGAAATAAAATTGAGATAAACTATTTAAGAAATACTTCGTTAAAATATCAAAACTATCCTATCATGAAACTTATTTTTAAAGTTATTGGTTTACTAATTCTATTGATTTTGGCAGCAATGCTGATTCTTCCTGTGGTATTTAAGGATGAAATAGTTGCTCAGGTAAATGACTTAATCAACGAAAATGTAGAAGCCGAGGTGAAAATAGAAGACTATAGTCTGAGTCTTTTTAGAAGTTTCCCAAATTTCAATTTTCAATTGGAAAAAATTACCGTGGATGGGAAAGATAAATTTAAGGGAATACGCCTTGTTGATATTGGAGAATTTGAGCTTGACCTAGACCTTTGGAGTGTAATTTCGGGCGATGGTTATCGAATTAAAGGAATACATCTGCATAACACAAGTATTCACGTTTTGGTAGATGAAATGGGTAATGCAAATTATGATATTGCCAAGGAAAGTGATAGTCCCGATGCACCCGTTGAGGCGGACCCCAATGCAGAGCCTTCAAGTTTTTCATTAAATCTAGATTCTTATTCAATTGAAAATTTCAATTTGATTTATGAGGACAAACAATCTCTTGTTGGAGCCGAAATAATTGAACTAAACCATAGCGGTAGTGGGAATTTTAGTGAAGCCATTTTTGGAGTTAAAACCAAAACAAATATTAAATCATTAACAGCTGAAAGCGAAGGGATTGCTTATTTAAACAAAGTAATTACCAGCGCTGATTTTGATATCGAAATCGATAATAATACTGGAAAATTCACCTTTGGAGAAAACACGGTTAAACTAAATGATCTTCAATTAAATTTTGAGGGATTTGTGAGCATGCCTGAAGGAGAAAACATCGGAATGGATATGAAATTCTCAAGTCCTCAAAATTCCTTTAAAAGTGTTTTATCCCTAATACCTGCGGTTTATTTTGAAGGATTTGAAGAATTAAAAACAGATGGAAATTTTGAAGTAAAAGGAGAATTAGTAGGAGAATACGACGAAGTTTATGAAAAATACCCAAGTTTCGATTTTGATTTTAAAGTAGCCGATGCCTCCATTCAATATCCGGATCTTCCAGCTGCCGTAAAAGGAATAAACATCAATACCCATATTTACAATAAAAGCTCAGATTTAGACGGGATGGTAATCGATGTAAAAAAAGCCCAAGCCATTGTCGCAGGAAGCCCCATTGATGCAAGTATGAATCTAAAAACTCCGATGTCCGATCCCAACATCCAAGCCTATATAAAATCAGATTTCAACTTAGCAAATATTGCGAAGGCCATTCCAATGGAAGGTTTGGATTATACTGGGAATGTGAAAGCAGATTTAAACTTTGCGGCGAAAATGTCTGATATTGATAAGGAAGCTTATGACAATGTAAAAGCTGAAGGATCCATGCAGCTAATAAATATAGTTTTAGCTGGGGCCGATGTTCCCATTCCTATAAATATTAAAGATGCCAATCTCTTATTTTCACCTCAATACGCAGATTTACAAAGTTTCAATATGATCTTTGGAAAATCCGATATCAGCGCTACGGGAAGAATGGATAATTTATTACCCTATGCTTTACGTGACGATTCTTTACATGGCAGTT
>CAKZNE010000167.1 GCA_937129395.1 uncultured Cryomorphaceae bacterium
CTTGATTTGTTTTTAAATAACGATAAGTTGCGTGAACTTATTCTTTCGCCTTCGTCTTGAAGGGAGGCGTATAATACCTCATCTTTAATTCTTTGCAAGCCTTTATTTTAATAAGTTTTTTAAGTCTTTTCAAAGGCTTATAAAACTAACCAAATCTATTTTTACATGTTAAAACATTTCCTACCTACTCTAATTGCCATACTCATTTCCATTCAAAGTTTTGGCCAAGCAAATACTGTAAAATCTGAGATAAGTGAAGCCCAGAAAAAACGATATTTTTCTGGAGTAATTGGAGTTGTTGGCGAAGATTCTGAAGGCTATTATGTTTTAAGAACAAAGTCACAAGGCTTTTTCCTGGCTTTTATTCCCATTGGGGTTAAAATAAAATTGTATCTCGACTATTACAGTCATGATATGAAGTTATTAAAGAGCACAATTATGGAAGGGATCACAATAAAAACCTACGGCCGAACGAAAAACTCTTACGAGTTTTGTGCTCAGGATCAAAATGAAAATCTTTATGTTTTTTATTCGAAAAGGCTAGATGGACATACTGTTTTATTAAAATCAAAACTCAACAAGAGTACTTTCCGGTTTGAAAAGCCTGAGAAAATATCCAAACTTAGGAATGAAAAAAAGAGGGGCAGACAAGGGAGTTTCGAGCTTTTGAGGTCTGATGACGAAAATAAATATGCCATTGTTTCCGTGTCAAAATCCTCCAATAAAGATCAAACTAATATCAATATTGACTATTTAGATAAGGATTTCAATAAAGTCTCAAGTAAAGAAGAAGTTTTACGATTCAATATTAATGACATTAGGGGGAAGGGAGATAAGGGAAATTCAAATGGAGACCGAAAAAGTGTGTCAGACATGAAATTGTCTAATGCCGGTGATTTGATATTGCTTGCCACAACGGTAAGGGAGAATAAGTTTTTTAAAGCAACAATATTTGATTTTCATTTGGTTTCAGTTTCGGAAAATAAAAACCAAGCCAGTTATAAAAAAATAAATTTCGAAGGCAATGTTCCTATTTCCGCCACCATTGCAAATTCCAACACCAAATCTGGAGAATTAAGATGCTTAGGATTTTACAGTACTGAAAAAAATTATGCCGTTGATGGGATTTATAGCGTTGATTTTAATCCAGAAAATCTGGACATTAAAGAAACCGACTTTAAAAAATTTAATAGCCAACAAATTGAAGATTTCCTAGTTTCCGAAACTAAACCAAATGAAAAAGTCCGACGCAGAGATAGAAGAATTCGAAAACGAATTGCAAAAAATAAGGAGGTTAAAATAAAATCATTCTTTATCCGAGAACAGTATGTTTTTGATGATCAATCCTATACCCTTGTAGCAGAAGAGTATTACATAACAACCTCTACAACAAGGGATGCAAATGGCAATATGACCACCACAACCTATTATCATTATAATGATTTGGTTTATATCCACATCAACAAAAGCGGAAATATTGAATGGGTTAAAAACGTAAATAAATCCCAAGTCAGCTCTTCTCCCGTAAACTTAGGTACCTATAATTTTGAAAATGAAACTTATATATACTCCTTATACAATGATTTTTCTGAAAAACGAATTGTCTTAACCTCCATTAGTAAAAGTGGAGATGTAGCGTTTAAAACTATTGGTGAACTCAGACGTAGGAGTGAATTGGGAAAATATCCTGCAAAAATTTACAGTTTTAGGCTAGTGGAAAAAAATGAAGTTATTGGTTTTGCAAATAGGAGTAGAAAAGGAAAAATGATTCGCCTGAAACTTTAGTAATCTCCAACGGTAAGCCATAGGTTTTTAAGGTTCTTTGAAAAAAAAGAGAATCATTAATTGGATTTACAAACAAAGATGAAATGTGAATATTGGCAATATTCAAACTTAAACTTACCGTTTCAAATCAAAATTTGATTATTAATAATTCAAAAGAAAAATGAATTTGATAATCACCAATTAAGCTTATTTTTGGCCCAATGAAAAAGGTCCTTTCTTTTCTTCTTTTACCACTATTGGCATTTTCACAAGCTCCAAAAAAGACCTTGCCTGCAACTCGAATTGATACAGAACTGAATATAGATGGTATTCTAGATGAAGCTTCATGGCAAAATGTGCCTGTTGCCAGAGATTTTGTGATGTTTAGTCCAGGAAGTGGAAATCCCGAGCCCGAAAATCAAAAAACAGAGGTTAAAGTCCTCTACACGAATGAAGCCATTTATGTAGGTGCCATACTTTACGATGCCTCGCCAGACAGTATTTTAAGGCAGTTGACCCCCAGAGACAGTTACTCCCAAAACAATGATTGGTTTGGTTTTTTTATCAATCCTTATAATGATGGTCAGAGTGATTTTAACTTTTGGGTCACCGCAGCTGGAGTTCAAGCGGATAGTAGAACAACTTCAAATGGAGACGATTTTAGTTGGAATACTGTTTGGAAAAGCGCCATTCAAATTACGGACGTCGGCTGGACAGTGGAAATTGAAATCCCTTATATGTCACTCCGTTTTCCAGAGGTTCCCACTTCGGATTGGGGTTTAAATATGATGCGTAATATTCGCAGAAGTCGGGAGGAATATTCATGGAACTTCTTAGATCGTAATTCAGGTTTCGCTTTGGAATATCAATCGGGAATATTAAAAGGAATGAAGGACATTCAACCACCTACCCGACTGTCTTTCAATCCCTATTTTTCCAGCTATGCAGATGATTTTGATGGAAATACGAATTACGATGTAAACGCTGGATTGGATTTAAAATACGGAATAAATGAGGCTTTTACCTTGGATATGACCTTGATCCCAGATTTTGGTCAAGTAGCCTTTGACCCCCAGTTTTTGAACCTCTCCCCTTTTGAAAACAGATTTGACGAAAACCGACCTTTTTTTACCGAAGGAACCGATTTATTTCAAAAAGGAGATCTCTTTTATTCACGAAGAATTGGTGGCAGCCCAAGGAATATTACAGGTGTGGATCTTACAGGAAATGACAGTGTAAATATTCGTCAAGAGTACACGCAATTACTAAATGCTACCAAAATTTCGGGTCGGACGAAAAACAATCTTGGAATAGGATTTTTAAATGCCATTACAGATAATAATTATGCAACTTTTACGGATGCGGACGGCAATGAAACCGAAACATTAACAGAGCCTTGGACCAATTATAATGTTATTGTTTTGGATCAGAGATTCAATCGAAAATCCTCTCTTAGTTTTATCAATACCAACGTAATACGAAACGGGAATTCCCCGGATGCAAATGTCTCAGCATTGGTGGCCACTTTTTTTGATAATTCTGGAGATTACAAAGCAGATGCTTCCTTTAAATCCAGTACTATTTTCAATTCTGAAGAAGGAAGAACCTCTGGATATTCAGGAGAATTTGGACTAAGCGATGTTTCAGGGAATTGGCGATGGGTGATTAATGAAAGTTTTGTTAGTGACAATTACAATGTCAATGATTTAGGTTTTTTAAGTAGAAATAATCGCGTAAACCACTATGCTGGTTTAATTTATAAAACCATTACTCCTACAGGCCCATTCAATCGTTATGAGTTTAGCACAAATGTGCGCTACGACTTCCTTTACAATCCAAATGTTTACGAAAAACTTAACCTTGAACTAAGATCATTTTTCCTTTTTAGATCCTTTTTTGCAGCAGGATTAAACTTCAATTTAAGTCCGGTAGAAAACATAAACTATTTTGAATCTCGAGAGGCAGGAAAAGAATGGAGAACCCCTACGGGATGGTCTGTTAACGGCTTTACATCTTCGGATTACCGAAAAACACTTGCCCTAGATTTGGGTTGGAATTACTCCTATTTAGATGAATTTGACAACCATGATTTTGGAATTAACATAGAACCTCGAGTTCGAATAAGCGATCAGTTTTTTATCGTTTTAGAAACTATCCTTTCACAAAATTTGAATAATTATGGCTTTGCTTCAAAGGACGATATAGGTGATATTACCTACTTCGGAAAACGAAACATTGACCGAATTCAAAATTCCATTTCAGCAGATTATGTTTTTAACCCCAAGGCATCCATGCGTTTAAAAATTAGGCAGTTATGGACAGCAGTGAAATATGAAGACTATTTTATTTTAGGGGATAATGGTGAATTGATAGATCAAAATACATTTGAAGGAATCAACAATATAAATTTCAATACTCTGAATGTTGATCTTCGCTTTTCGTGGTGGTTTGCACCTGGTAGTGAAATGGTAATCCTTTATAGAAACTCGATAGCCTCTAGTGGAAGTAGTATCGAAACCAATTATTGGACTAATTTTGGAAATCTTATTGACAGCCCACAGCAAAATAATATTTCACTGCGATTGAGTTATTTCTTAGATTACAATTCAGTGAAAAAGAAACTTACAAAATGATCAAAGCCAAAGGTATTTCCAAATCATTTGGAGACTTAAAAGTTTTAAAAGGTCTTGATTTCCAGGCCGAAAAAGGAGAATTGGTTTCTATTGTTGGAGCTTCTGGCGCTGGGAAAACTACTTTTTTGCAAATACTCGGGACATTGGAAAATCCAGACCAAGGCGAGCTTTACATCAAGGATACGGCAGTATTTAAATTGAAACCTAAAAAACTAGCCCAGTTTAGAAATGATCATATTGGATTTATATTTCAGTTTCACCACCTACTACCTGAATTTACAGCAATAGAAAATGTTTGTATCCCCGGTTTTATAGCCAAAAAGAAAAAAGGCGAAGTGGAAAAACGAGCCGCAGAATTATTGAATTATTTAGGTTTAAAGGAAAGGGTAAATCACAAACCTTCGGAACTATCTGGTGGTGAACAGCAACGTGTGGCGGTAGCGAGGGCCTTAATTAATAACCCCGCTTTGGTTTTAGCTGATGAACCTACTGGAAATTTAGATTCTAAAAATGCCTTAGCTTTGCATGAGCTTTTTATGGAACTCAAAACCGAATTTCAACAAAGTTTTGTAATTGTAACACACAATAAAGAGCTTTCTAAAATATCTGACAATCAACTTTTTATGAAAGATGGAATCTTTCAATAAACTCAAAAAAC
>CAKZNE010000168.1 GCA_937129395.1 uncultured Cryomorphaceae bacterium
ATGAGATTGTCCAACGGATCAAAATTGACCTGTATCTCTTTTTCCGAAGGGCGTTCTACCGGAGGCTGATACTTATTTACGGAAAGAATATTCCCGGTAAAGTCAATATTCAACTGGTATTTTTTGGATAATTTTAACAATCCTTCTGAAATCATCCGAATTATGCTCCCTATGACGACCATCTATTTCTAGGGATCTACATTTCTCAATAAATATAATGCTGTTCATTCTATAAATCAAATCAAAAAATAAAACAATCTATACAGATTCTCATTGGAAGGCATCAAACAAAAAACTGTTTAAAAGTATCGCGTTTACCGCTTAATAATCCCTTTAATAATTCCTAGCTTTATAGTTTAAATTAAATTCCAATTAGAATGAGCTACAACAACCTTTTAACTGAACGAGAAGGACTAATCTTGAAAATTACAATTAACCGTCCAAAACAGCTAAACGCTTTAAATAAGGAGACCATTCAAGAACTTAATCACGCATTAGACACTGCGAATAAAGATCAAGATGTTGGAGTTGTAATTGTAACCGGTTCTGGAGAAAAAGCCTTCGTTGCTGGTGCTGACATTAAAGAATTTGCAGATTTTTCAATAAATGAAGGAACCGAACTAGCAGCAAAAGGACAAGATTTACTATTTAATTTTATTCAGAATTTAAAAAAACCAGTAATTGCCGCAATTAATGGTTTTGCATTGGGAGGTGGTTTGGAATTGACGATGTCCTGTCATATTAGAGTGGCCTCAACCAATGCAAGAATGGGTCTTCCAGAAACCAGTTTAGGAGTAATACCAGGATATGGTGGAACCCAAAGACTAGCCCAACTAATTGGAAAGGGAAGAGCCATGGAAATGATTTTTACTGCAGATATGGTAAAGGCAGAAAGAGCTTATGAAATTGGTTTGGTAAACCATATTGTGAGTCCAGAAGAGCTAACACAAAAATGTGAAGAAATCGCCAGTAAAATTTGCCGGAATTCACCAATGGCTATCGCAAGCGCCATTTGCAGTGTAAACGCAGGCTTTGTAGCAAATCTGGATGGATTAAAAATTGAGATTGAAGAATTTGGAAAGTGTTTCGGAACCAGCGACTTTAAAGAAGGGACTAGTGCATTTTTGGAAAAAAGAAAGGCCAATTTCAATTGATAAAAGGGGAAATAGAAATCCGAAAAACGGCTCGCTATTTTTTAAGTGCAGAATCCAAAGGTAAATTCTCCAAGGTTTGTTTCGCTCTTCATGGTTATGGACAATTGGCTTCTTTTTTCTGTAAAAAACTAGAAAATAAAGCCCTTCAAGACACTTTGTTTATTTGTCCAGAGGGATTGCATAGATTTTATTTAAAAGACTCCTCAGGTAGGGTAGGATCTTCTTGGATGACTAAAGAAGACCGGCTAGAGGATATATCCGATTATGTAAAATACCTGGATCAACTTTATTTGGAGTTTAAACCCATATTTAGTGGGGTAAAGAAGGTTGGTATCCTAGGCTTTTCGCAAGGTGTGGCAACAGCCTGTAGGTGGCTTTCTTTTTCTGAATATAAATTTGATTTTTTGATCAACTGGGCGGGAGCCTTTCCCCCAGATTTACCCTTTGAAAAAGCTATTCACAAAATGGAAAACATAGCCTGTTGGATGGTTTTGGGAAATGAAGATGAATATATTTCTGGGGATCAATTTAAGGAGCATTTAGCCAATTTAGAAAATCGTGGTTTCCATCCTATTTCAAAAAGCTTTAAAGGAAATCATTCCATAAATGTAGAAGTGCTCCAAGATATTTTGAAGGCTATTTAATCCTCATCATCTAAGTTGCCCTCAGAAAAACGATCCAAATCACGCCTTTCTTTTTTAGTAGGACGACCCTCTCCACGTTTTCGATTAAAGTTTTTCATCATGCTTATAAACTCCGCTTTTTCAATTTGTTCTTGGCTTGTTATATCCCTTACAAAATCATCCACCAGTTTTGCTCCAAGTCTAGATTTAGGAATATCAAGAACTAAATAGCGGAATTTTATTCCCTCTTTGTGAATTTCTACTTGATCTTTAATTTTTATTAGGCGCGAAGATTTTACAATTTCATCATTTATTGTTACCCTCTCTTTTTTTATCGCCTCGGAGGATAAACCACGGGTTTTGAACTTTCTAACACACCATAAATATTTATCTACTCTCATTTATTTTTTTTCTTTTCAGCGAAATATGTCAGTAATATTCAAAAAGGGTACAAACAAAAGAAAAATATTTTTTCTTTGCAGAATATACTACTTGTTGGTTTTTATTTATTTTGGTGCTCAATATGGGGAATACAGATTTGAAATGTATCATAATTGACGACGATCCGATTTCTAGGGACGTCTTAAAAACATGCGTAAGCCAGACTCAGTTTCTAAAACTAATGGGTAGTTATTCCAATGCAATGGAAGGAAAAATTGCACTGGATAAAAAGGACATTGATCTAATTTTTCTAGATGTAGAAATGCCTGAAATGTCGGGATTGGAGTTTTTGGAAACCTTTAAAAATGTTCCCCAGGTAATTATGGTAACCTCTGAAAAGAAGTACGCCTTTGAAGCCTTTAAGCACGATGTTACGGATTATATCTCCAAGCCCATTGAATATGCCAGGTTTTTAAAAGCTGCGGAAAGAGCGATGTACTATGAAGAAAACTTAGTACAAGGAAATGGTGAAGAGGATTTTGTTTTCTTAAAGGTAGATGGCTCCATGATTAAAGTGAGAAATTCTACCATTGAATATGTTGAAGCCATGGGAGACTATGTAAAAGTTGTTACTTCCGAAAAAAATTATGTGGTGCACAGCACAATGAAAGCTTTTGTAGCAAAATTACCTGAAGATGATTTTTTACGTATTCACAAATCTTATATACTTAATGTAAATAAGGTTGAAGAAGTAGTGGAAAGTTATGCCATAGGTGAATATTTCAACCTCCCAATTAGCCGATCCAACAAAAAGCAATTAATGCAAAGAATTGCTCGCCATTAAGGCATTAATTCTATTGTTACTTTAAAACCAAGATCTTCCTTTCCGTCAATTGTAATTTTACCGCCCATCATCTCGATTTGATTTTTTAGCGTGAATATTCCCAAACCTCGGTTGGAGAAGGACTGATCCTGATGAAAGGTTTTATACATTTTGTAAAGATCAATTTTATGTAAATCTAAATCCAGCCCTAATCCATTATCTTCAAATACTAGGATGCATTTGTCATTCTCCATTTTGCTGGAAACATTAATTTTAAGATCTCGCTTTGGGGAACGGAACCGGATGGAATTTTGAATAAGTTCTAAAAAGGCAAAATCTAAATACTTTTGTGAATAATGAGCTTTGGGACAAGAATCAAAAAGCCCGCTTATTTCACAATTTTCAGGGATTACCTCCTTCAAGTTTTCCAAGGCTTTATCCATAGATTCTTGGAAAAGAACCTCTTCCTTTGGGTTTTCCAATTCCCAATAGTCCAAGAGAATTTTCGCCAAATCCTCAATCATATTAAACATTTCATTAGCACCAAGTTCGATGTTTTTAAAAATGTCTTCTTTGCCACTTTCTTCCTTTTCCATTTCGTACAAAGGAAATAGCATTTTTAAACCAGCAATAGGCGACCGAAGATTGTGAGAAAACATTCTGGCCATCATTATTAAATGCTGGTTTCGACTATTTTCTTTCTCTTCATTATAATCCATAGTTGAGGCTAATTGGTTGATTTGAGCAAACGCAATTTAAAATTAAGTTTGGGAATCTAGTCATTTCGGGAATAAAAACAATTCGATATATTGGAACAAAATACCCAAACAACAAACTAAAATTGAAACTCCGTTTTTTTAAACTTTTTCTATTTTCCTTCCTAGTCTATGCTGAAAACTCAGTGGCACAGCAATACGATACGATAAGTTTACCACACCCTTATACACATGAGGCTCAAATTAGGCTTATAGACGGTGGTTTTGTTAAAGGACCTTTAATCGATAGCAAGGAAAGTTCAGTATTTATTTCAGCCACAAATAAAGAAGACAGTGTTATTGAAATCAAAGCTGGTAATATTGATTTTATAAAAGTGTTTCGCTCAGATTTTGAACGTTCCAGTACCAGAAAGTTAGTGATTGTTACGTCTGGTGGCATTGCTTTTTTTAGTAGTCTAAACTATTTCCAAAAAAGAATAGAGGATTTAAGATTTGAAAATTCAGAATGGCTTATTTCAGGAATAGCCACGTTGGTGGTTATGCCAGTTGCGGCTCTAATTAGCAATGCAATTTACCTTAGTCCTAGGGAGAATTATAAAATATCTGGGAGCCAAGAAAACTTTAGCAAATTCTATCCAGAATTAAAAGCCTATTCTTATTGGACGTATATATCTTCAAAAAAAAGTAAAAAACGAGAAAAAGGCATTTGAACTTTTTTCACTTCGCTTTTCGGATGGACCAATGGCCTTTATTTAAGATAAAGGGTACCTATTGTCTGTTCATTTAGCAAACGTTGGTGGAATATTAAACCTAATTTTGTTCACCGAAAAATATTAACTTTTTTAAATAATTCATTATGGACTTAGAAAAACTATTAGAAACACTTGCTAATTATGCAACAGATTATGGCCTAAAGCTACTTGGGGCTGTTGCGGTTTGGATTATTGGAAGATGGGTTATTAAACTCATTGTGAAAGCATTTAGTAAGGTGATGGATAAAGGCAACACCGATTCGTCCTTAAAACCCTTTTTGAAAAGCCTAATCGGTGCATTGTTAAAGGCAATGCTCGTTATTAGCGTCTTGGGCATGTTGGGAATTGAAATGACCTCTTTCATCGCTATTTTGGGTGCAGCGGGTCTAGCTGTAGGAATGGCTTTAAGCGGAACCCTGCAGAACTTTGCTGGCGGAGTAATGATATTAATTTTTAAACCTTATAAGGTTGGAGACTTAATTGAAACTCAAGGTCACCTTGGAACGGTAAAAGAAATTCAAATCTTTGTTACCACACTCCTAAGCCCAGAAAGTAAAACTCTAATAATTCCTAATGGGCCTATATCTAATTCGGATGTAACAAACTATACTACAGAAGGTGTAATCCGTGTTGACCTAACATTTGGAATTTCTTACGAAGCGAACATTAAAAGTGCTAAAGATGAATTAATGAAGGTAATGATGGATCATCCTTTAGTTTTGAAAGATCCGGCTCCTTTTGTGGGAGTATCTGAATTGGGTGACAGCTCCGTAAACTTAGCTGTTCGTCCCCACACCAAACCAGAAAACTATTGGGCTGTATATTTTGAGATCTATGAAAGTGGTAAAAACGCATTGGATTCAGCAAATATCAGCATACCCTTTCCACAAATGGATGTGCATATGATTGGAAAGTAGATAAAGTAACAATTCTAATTTCAACCAAAGAATACTATGGTTTGAATAAAAGCAAAGGAGCCTCTTTCGTTTTGTAAGAGGCTCCTTTTTTTAGTTTAATTTTCAGCAATGATCCAAAATTACCTCTCATACCGGTCCTAAACGTTTCGCGACTTTTTATTCAGACACCTTACTTTCCAATGACTGGGAAGATGTTCGCTCAAATTCTATGATTCTTAAGCGATTTGAATGAGACTTATTTAAATGACAATAATTGGATGATAGTTTATGGATAGGCAGATAAGCATTCATCCGTCAATTTCTGAACTAAAAAATTTCCTCTTGATTGTTTGAAATTGAAAAACAGTTACTCAAGGCAATGCTAAATGATTGAATCATATAGTGTACTGATTAGCTAAAAATTTAATTATGGGAAAATACTTCCTACTTGGGATATTGCTGGATTTGAAATAGCCGAAAATGGCCAGGAAGCTATCAATGATTTTGCTTCAAACGACTATGATATAATATTAATGGATCTTCAAATGCCCATTATGGATGGTTATGAAGCAAGTGAAAAAATCCGTTCGGGAGAATTAGGGGAGGATAAAAAGGATATCCCCATTATCGCCGTTACTGCAGATGTAAGTGAAAAGGCAAAAGAAAAAGTTAAAGATGGGGAATGAACGCCTATTTAAGCAAACCTTTTACAACTGAGTTTAATGCTAAAGGTTAGGGCTTGCCTGGAGAAGGAGAATACTGGGGTTTAATTGAAGAAGCTTGGATCGCTAAAATATTCGAACTCAATCTTCTTCAATAGGGTTAAATTTTATGAATTATATGAACATAAGGCCTAGCCTTAGAATCGGTCATTTTCACAATATAAATTCCTGAATTTATTTCACGAATATCAAATTGATCATTTATCGCCACCAACTTTTTCACCAATTGCCCTGTTTGGTTATAGATTTCTACATCAACTATTTTACCGTTGGGACTGGAAGGAATATTTACGAAATCTTTACAAGGGTTGGGATATAAATGTAACTCTTTGATTTTCTCCTTATCAAGAAGTGAAATCGCGTAATTTGGGATTTTAGTTAAGGTATAAAAGCTAGAATCTGTAGTCCAAGAATCCGTATAAGTAGAAAGGATATAGATATTTCCTTGGGAATCGGAATTAGTTTCAAAAGGAACATGGTTTTTATTTCCGTACAGAAGCAAACTATCTCTCCCAAACTGATTAAAGCGATGTAACACAATTTCCCGATACTCCTGACCTTCAAAAATGTAGTTTGAAAATGGTGCTGCTCCAACGAGAAATTTATTTTGATTAAAAGGATCAGTATAAAAGCTATAACACCTTTCGTCAGTTAGCAAGCTACCAAATCGATCTTCATAAATGGAATCCCCTTGCCAATTTCTGGAATGAAAGTAACTTTGGAATGTGAATTCAATATTGGTTGAAAAGTTAAAACCATATACCACCGTTCCGCCACATTCAACCCGGTCTGGAAATAGAGAATAATTAGTGATATAAGTAGAGCCATAGCGAATATCTATAGGCTCACTTTGCATGATTCCTGTCACCTCGAGGGATTGCTTATCTAGAGAAATGGTTCTACATTTATATTCATTTCCAAAAACAATTTGGTTGGAGTTATTAGGATCCGACATTGGGCCAACGGAAAAGGTGTTTGTAAAGGCACTGTCAAAATTTGCAGAAAAGCTTGTACCATGGTACTTTTGCCTTAGTAAAACCCCATTAAAATCTAAAACCTGGATTAGTACCGTGTCAAATTGAGCTGTTGTCGAGTTAATACTTTGGATATAAACCTCATTGTCAATAATTTTTGAATTGATGATCCTAAGGTTAGGAATCTGATGCTTAAAAAGTAAGCTATAGTTGGATAAATCCGAGTTCAGCTTGTAAAGAGAATAAAAATAAGTTTGGTTGGCTTGATAGGATAGGTAAACGTGCCCCCCATTAGTGCCATATACAGCCATCCTTGCCCTTTCATACCCAGGATCTAGGGTGTCTATGATCAATTGACTTTTGAGACTTAAGTCTGAATTATTAAAAATTTTTAAGGTTGCAATTTCTTGAAAGTTAGGCTTTAGGTCTAAAAAGAAAACGGCTGTAAGGCTATCCCCAAAATTATCCATGTATACACCAGATGAATTTAATAATCGACCATTTGGAAAGCTGGTGTCAATGGTTTGTTGGCCGGAGGCTGGTTTTAAGAATGCGGAAATTAGTAAGAAAAGGAAAATGACAAAGCCACTCCGGTTTTTAGCCAAGTTCATAGAGAAATTTTATAATATAAAATCCCTTGAAAAGCGATTCAGGGAATTTTAATTGGTTAGTAATCTTTTCTCGAAAAACATTTGTTTCGAAGAATAAAATTCGGAAAAATATTTTATTAGAAAAAACCACTTTGAAAATCAGCCTTTTATAATGAGAGTTGTTGAAATTGGGGTAGTAAAGAAAATGCTTGTCATTTTTTGTTGGGTTAAAACCATATTTTAAACCTTAATAGCTTGAGTAATGATCAAAAAGAATTTGGTTTTATCATTTCAATATCACAAAACCCGCAATAGCTATTCAACAACAAAGGATAACCATAAGTATGTTTCAGACAAAAAAAGAAATTTTGAAGAAATCTTCATTCTAG
>CAKZNE010000169.1 GCA_937129395.1 uncultured Cryomorphaceae bacterium
TTCCGCTTCTATGTGTGTAATACTCTAGCTGTTCTGGTAATTGATGATGAATTACAAATTCTAAATCTCTAACATCAATTCCACGAGCAGAAACATCTGTAGAAATTAAATATTGTAAACTTTCATTTTTAAATGCACGCATTACCTTTTCTCTGTCTCTTTGTTGCATATCACCTTCTAAAGCGCCTACAGAAAAGCCTTCTTCTTCTAATTGTTTGTATAAATTCTGCGTACCTGCTTTTGTTCTACAAAAAATAATTCCTCTTTCAGAAGTTCTAGTCTCTAAAAACTGAATAATTGCATTGGTTTTTTGCTTAATTGTTGTTTTCACAAATTGATGTCGGATATTTTCATTCACCAAAGAAGCTTTATCTATCTGTATACGAGGTGAATTTGCATGCATATACGTTTTAATAATTTTTTCCCAGGAAATAAAAGGTCATCATCAGCTCCAATTATTGTTAATGGTTTTTACAATTTCTGGATTATGTATTACATAGGAAACGTAAGTTGGTTCCACTTCTTTTATTACTCCAACATTCATTAAGGAAAGGGTCTCTAGCCCTTTCAAATAGGTAACTCCTTGTAAATATTTTTTATTTTGAATTGCTATAGAAAATTTATAATAAGAAGAGATATTATCAAAATTTCTTGAAGTTTTATTTGGAAGGACATCTATATTAGGGTTTGTCAATCCTTTTATCAGATCAATCGCTTTGTCAGATCCATACCAATATACAAAATTTGAGTAGTAAAATTTTATCTGATTGATGACTCTTTCATGAGAAACATGAAAATCACCTACAAGAGTATGCTTTCCGTTTACTATATCTTTTATGCTAAAATTCTCTACACAGGTGCACACTGGATCTAAAACTTTCCCTGATGATTTAAAAAATATTCTTTTGTATTCTTCAGTTTGATTGGTTAAAAACATAAACGATTTTTCATCTTTAAAGAGATTATTAATTACTTTATTCTCTAGTTTTACCTGATCTTCAGTGAGCTCCTTTAGAGGAGGTTGAATTAGTTGATTCTTTATGACTGGTGAAAATCCAGCGTCTTTTGCTAAGTAAAAAAAACCATCTAAAGAGTAAAACCAACTTTTATAAATTCTCATTTTTTCTTCAATACTATTTACAACTATTCTTTCATATTCTTTCTTTTTGATAGAATCGTAGATGTTCTGTTGTGATACTAAATCTGGGTTCTTTTTTATCTGATCTAAAAAACTAATAGTTTCATCATTATCTGTTTTTTGTTCATAAATCTCATAGGCTTTAACGTCTTTGTTTAAAGATAGTAAATGGTAGTTGTATTTATTAAAACCAAGCATCACTTTACTTGCATGTAAATAGTTAAATTCTTTAGAAGGATCTAAAAGGTATGGTTTAAATATTTGCGGAAAAAACACGGTAGCATTACATTCACGATTTCTAAACCTGTTGATTACCTGAATGGCTTCCATGGCATTTATCTTACTATGCTTACTTCCTAAATCAAGAATTACCCCATACTTTTGAGTAGAGGTTTTACCTTCCTTTATTTCTTTATTTGTTAAAGCGTCTTTATCGATGTTTAGGCCATTTATAAAATATGTAGTAGTAAGTACTATATCATAATCACCAAACTTTCCAGATAGAATATTGTCGGTACAATCTCCTTTAGATTTAGAATAAAACATTCCTACTTTAATGGTGTTTGTAAGTTTTGTTTGTATTTTACGTGTGTATTTGGCCATCTTTTTTTTATTATTAAAGATCAAACATACTTTTCGTCCCTGCTTTACATAATTATCTATTTGGCTAATAATTGCATCATTTCTTTTTATTCCGTCAGTCGTATCTAAATGAGCTAAATGGATTTTTGGAGTTACTTTATATTCCTTATCAACTATGATCCTTTGAAATAAGTCTCCTATTTTGTGCTTTTCCATGATCTCTTTAATTACATGCGTTTCAACATTAGGAGTACCAGACATAAAAACAACCTTTGTCTTTGATGTTTTGTTTTTAGCAATAAAATCGATTAGATTAAAAATGATACCAGCAGTAACGTCAGCTCTATATTTTATGCCGTCAATCAAAGAATGTGATTCGTCGTTAAATATATAATCAAACGAATTCAGTTGTTTTTCAGTTAGATTTAAAAGTTGATTATAAGTAGTTTGTATTACTAAATCAGGTGAATCTGGTAAAGTTATATCTTTTAGCGTTGTAAAATAGTTGATTTTAATGGTCTCATTAACATCTTTTTTGAAACTTTGGATGGTTTGTTCTATTGTAGAATTTACAAAATAATGGTTTGGTCTTTCTTCTTCATCCCAAACTACTTTTGCTATTTGTTCGGCAATTGATTTAAAGGGTTGGATTATTAAGATCCTACCTTTTAATTTAAACTTTGGATCACTAGCAAGACTCGATTTTCCAGTTCCACACTGGCTTCGTAAACTAAAAATTCTTTTGCCCTTATATTTTTTATGAAACAAATCATACATTTTATCTTTGTTTAAATACTCCGAATGCTTTAATTTAACGTCAGAAGGAATTGTTTCTAGTTCTTGAATTAATGGTAGTCGTACTTTTTTATCATCAATATATTCAGTGAATCTATTTAAAAATTCTTGTAAATCAGTGTTATCATCATCATTCTCCTCGAGTATTTTATTTTTGGAGTAGCTTTGATAGTAGGTATTAAGTAGTTTAAGGTCAGAAATATTGCGTGGTGATAATCTGTAGTTTTTAGAAAGATAATTTTTAACCTCATCTAATTGCTGAACTAAGGCATAAAAAGCTGCAGGATTTAAAGATTCCAATTGCTCATCATCATAATCATTTTTAGTTCTTACTGTCCAACGATAGTCATTATGATTCTCGTCTAATTTGTTGGAATCCTTAGGGATTAATCTTTTAAGATGCTCTATTGCAAGATCTCCAAAGACTCCGTATAAAACCCAACTTAATTTGTGTAAAGTAAAGTAATCTGTAAAATTTTTAGAACACCAATCTGCAATTCGAGGAGATTTAGAGGCAAGATTTTCTAAAAAAGTGATAACATCAATAAATTTTTTAGTTTCATATTCTAAATTAAAGTCTACAGAAGTGTTTTTGAGATGTAAATAATAAGCATCTTCCTTTGATGAAATATTTTGTTCCTTCATTATTTTTTGGATTTAAGCTGGCTTAAAATTCCTTGGACACCTCTCGCCTTAATTGGAACAGCGGTTGCCTTTGTAATTGGTTTTCAAAACAATGCTGCCTATGGAAGAATTTGGGAAGCCCGAAAAATTTGGGGAGGAATTGTAAACACATCACGAACTTTTGGCGTTTTTACACAAGATATGCTTACAAAAGACGAAGCAGGTCCGGATACAACTGATGCCCAAATTAAAAAGGAAATAAAATCTTTGACCTACAGACATATCGCTTGGATGACTTCTTTGAGATTTGCAATGAGGGCACCCAAACCTTGGGAATACACGGCAAATGAAAAAACAAATCGAGAGTGGGGTAGTCATCCACCAGAGCATGGTGCAAAATTGGAAGATGAACTCGAAAAACTCTTAAATAAAGAGGATTTAAGTTACTTAGAAAATAAAGAAAACAAACAGACGGCAATATTATATTTACAATCCCATCATTTAAGAAAACTGAAAGAGAAAGGCATTGTTTGGGAATTTTCATTTTTAGAATTGGAAGCCTTGGTACAAGAATTATTTAGCCTTCAAGGGAAGAGTGAAAGGATTAAAAATTTCCCCTATCCAAGGCACTTCGCAACTTTAAATCACTTTTTCATGTGGATTTTTGTTTTGCTACTGCCTCTGGCTTTAGTACCTCAATTTGCTGATTTGGGTTTAGAAATGCAAGAGAGCCATCCTTTATTTGGAAAATTTTTCGTTTGGTTTTCAATACCCTTTTATATTGTAGTGGCCTGGATTTTTCATACTATGGAAAGGATTGGCAGAACTGGAGAAAACCCTTTCGAAGGAACTGCAAATGACGTTCCCATTTCTACAATTGCTAAGGGAATAGAAATTGACTTACGCCAAAATTTAGGAGAAACTGGAGATGATATTCCAAAGCCTTATAAGGTGTCTTTTCATACTCAATATTAGTATGATTTAATGGTTAATTAATACTTTATAAAGTGGTTGTTCATTGGATAATTACTTATTCCATTTCAATTATCTTTACCAGTTCAACCAACATTCACACATGTCTGAATTTTCAGAAAGACGGGTAAAGCTCGTTTACACTCTTTCCCTATTTACAGCAGTTTTAGCCACAGGTTGGTTTTGGATTGCTCGAGAAATGGAAATGCCGGAATTAAGCAATTATATTGGATTTACCGTTATCCTTTTTGTTATTTCAGCAATCATTTCCAAAAAAGGAAGTCTATCAATAGCGCGATTAATTTATATGATTGCACTTAACATTAGTGTTGCTATTACCGCCTCATTTGTTGGAAGGGCAGGAAGTGTAGAATTCGTTTTGATGTTTGCATTGGCTCTACCATTTATTATGTTTTCTTTTAGAAGGGAGAAATATATGGTTGTAATTTTCACAGGAGTTTCAGCTGTTCTTTGGCTCTTGTTGTATGTTACAGATTTTAAGTTGTTTAGCTCTGTTCAAATGGATCAAGAATTGGCAGCTAGGGTTATTTATCCATTTTCCATTACAAGCACAATTTTGCTGGTAACCTTTCAAATGATTTATTTTTCTTTTCTAAACGCTAGGTATTATGCCGAGATCCACGCCAAAAAAGAAGAGGCCCTCGAAGCCTCAAGAGCAAAGTCGAGGTTTTTAAGTACAATGAGTCATGAAATTAGAACCCCGCTAAATGCCATAATTGGACTTTCTCATATTTTAGGGGATAACGATCCAAAACCAGATCAAGAACAAAATATTGAAGCTTTAAACTACTCGGGGAAAATTCTTTTAAATCTTTTAAATAATGTTTTGGATTTCAGCAAAATGGAATCTACAGTAATTGATTTGGATCCTATTCCTACGGATATTTCTGCCGCGGTAAAACAAATAAAAAAGATCCATGAAGGAAGTTGTTTGCGAAAAGGAATTTCCATGGAAGTGGATATCGACCCAGACTTACCCATCATTTGGTTGGATATCGTTCGATTTAATCAAGTGATAAATAATTTGGTTTCCAATGCAATTAAATTTACGGATAAAGGCGGTGTTACCCTTAGAATTAGAAAGCAAGAAAGTGATGATAATGAAGTGAGGTTGAGAACTGAAATTATAGACACAGGAATAGGTATCCCAGAAGATCAACATGAAAAAATATGGGAAGCTTTTTCACAAGCTTCGGTAAGTACAAATCGCCTTTATGGTGGAACAGGTTTAGGTCTCCCAATTGTAAAAAGCATTGTAGAAGCAATGGGAGGAGAGATGAAAATTGAAAGTGAAGCGGGTAAAGGAAGCATATTTTTCTTTGAGGTCGACTTAAAATTAGCATCCGACCAAGAACTTCAAAAAACAACCAAGAAAGCCATTCGAAATTTTAATAAGGAGAAAGTCTTGTTGGTGGAAGACAATCAGATTAACGTTATGGTTGGTAAGCAAATTTTGGAAAAGGCCAACCTAGATGTTACTGTCGCCTATGATGGCTTGGAGGCTGTAACAAAAGTGAAAGAGAATTCATTTGCTGTGGTGTTAATGGATATCCAAATGCCAATTATGGATGGCTTTACGGCTGCAAGGGAAATAAGGAAATTCAATGAGGAACTGCCAATTTTGGCCCTTTCAGCAAGTGTTTTTATGGAGGTAAAAGACAAAATTAATCGAAGCGGGATGAATGGTTTTATTTTCAAACCTTTTGAACCAGAAGATCTATTGGACCAGGTAGAAAACGCGGTAGGGAAATAATAAAACGGTAATTATTCTTTGATTGATCTCAAAAGCCAAAATTCGGAAACTTTTTTTAATGGATGCCTTCGGTGCTGCCCTTTCCGTGATTTCATTCGTCTTTGTTTTACCTTATTTTAAAGATTTTATTGGTCTGGATCTCAGCGTTTTTTATTTACTAGCGGCAGTGGCAGGTGGATTTTTCGCTTTTTCCCTAACCACAGCCCTTAGACTTCCTCTTGAACCAAAAAGATTTATCAAAGCGATTGCATTCTCCAATTCAATCTATGCTTTTCTAACCTTAATTATGGTTTTATATAATTGGCAGGAAATTAAACCCCTCGGAATTTTATATTTTGGATTAGACATTTTGATACTCACCGCCCTTATTAAATGGGAATTGAAAACGGCTTCTAAAATTTTCAAAAAAAACCAGCTTCCAGGATGAGTAAAACACATTCCCTATGAAATCGAAAATAATTTTTGGCCTTTTTCTTATTGCAGCTTTGGCTTGTAAAAAAAACACAACCGCCCAGGTTAGCACAGTTGATGAACAATACTATTTTAATGGCAAAATTTATACTGTCAATGAAAATCAACCCTGGGTTGAAGCTATGATTGTGAAAAACGGGAATATCATTGCTCTTGGAAGTATGAACGATCTAGATAACCAAGTTTCAGAAAATGCTGAAGAAATAGATTTACAAGGGAATATGGTAATGCCCGGTTTCCATGATGTTCATTTACACCCGCTCGAAGCTGCATCGGATAATTTTCAATTCATATTGGATCAAACCGAAACAGATCCTGAAAACTATTCACCAGATATTCTATCCGCACTTTCCCAAAACCCAAATTCCAGCTGGATTATTGGATGGGGATTTAACCTTGAAGTATTGTTGGATGCCAACAGAGAGCCAATTGATATTTTGGATGACATCTCCACAACCAAACCCATTGTTGTGATGGAACAAACTTCTCATAGTGTATGGGTAAACAGCAAAGCTTTGCAATTAGCAGGATTTAGTTCCAGTTCTCCAAACCCAATGGGAGGTATAATAATGAAGGATCAAAACGGTGAGCCCAATGGAGTTTTAATCGACAATGCTGGGAATTTGATTATAGACCTAGCCGTTTCTTCTATACCAAACAATGAACAAAATGATTATGACGGATTAGTAAATATTGCCTTACCGGAATTAGCGAAAAACGGAATTACTTCCATTTGTGATGCCCGTACCTACTGGAAAAGGAATCACCATTTAACTTGGCAAAAAGTTGAAAACGATGGTAAGCTTACCGTAAGAACCAACCTTGGTTTATGGCTTTACCCAACCGAAAATGATGCAAGTCAAATAGCGACTTTACAATCTCTTTATAGTTTTGATTCCAGTAGACTTTTAAAAATAAATCAGATAAAATTATACGCGGATGGAATCATTATAAACACAACTTCCGCAATGGAAAATGATTATTTGATTGATCTTTTTGGAAACAGCACCAATAATGGAATCAACTATGTTTCACAAAATAGGATTCAACAATATATAGTTGCACTTGAACCCCTAGGGTTTGATTTTCACATTCATGCCATTGGGAATAGAGGCGTAAATGAAGGTTTAAATGCCATTGATATTGAATCGAATGGAAATGGACGACATCGGCTTACCCATGTAGAATATGTAAAAGCATCAGACTACCCAAGGTTTGCTCAATTAAACGTTACGGCAGATGCACAGGTTGCAGGAGATTTTACAAAACCTGCCCATTGGCATGATAATGATTATTTGGTAGATCCTAGCCTAAATAATTCTATTATCCCCATTAAAAGTTTGAAAGAAGCAAATGCGAGAATTACACTAAGTAGTGACTGGGATGTAAGTAAACTCAATCCTTTCATAGGTTTGCAAAATGCGGTGTTAAGAAGTCCACAAAACCTCAGTTTAGAAGAAGCGATTAAAGCCTATACCCTAAATGCTGCTTATGTAATGAGGCAAGAAAATATTGTAGGGTCTTTGGAAGTAGGTAAGGAGGCAGATTTCGTAGTTTTAAGTCAGAATTTGTTTGATATTTCCCCAAGTCAAATTAACAGCACCACCATTTTAGAAACCTATTTAAAAGGGGAATTGATTTATTCCAACTAAATATTAATTTACTGCTAATTGTAATTTTGTTCGACGGATGTTACCAATAGACAACGATTTTTTAATGCTTTATGGATTGTATTTATCCATTTTGGTTTTACTCACCTTGGGAATTCAAAATATTAAATTTAGGGCGCAAGCCAAATGGCATTTCATCTCATTTGCTCTTTATTCTGGATTAATGGTTAGTATTTTTATGGATCCCAACAGTTTTGAAAATGGGAATGCCCAGCTTGTCCTTTTTTACGGTTATGTATTCCCAATGTTGCAGTTTATGATTTTTGCTTTAATTCAAATTGTTAAATCCTTTAAAAGGAAATAATGCGTTTTGAAATCGATAAGCAACCCTTGGCAATAAAATGGCTCTAAATTTATAGATCCCAAAATATAATTCCATGAACTCCATCAGTAATATAGATCTCAGTAAACTTAAAAGTTGTGATCAGAATTGGGAAAAAATGCCTGAAACTGAAAGGGGGAGGATTTGCCAAAAGTGCAATGAAAATATTATTGATTTTAGAAATAAATCCAAGGCAGATATAGCTAAGGCACATGTTTTTTCTCAGGGTTTGGTTTGTGGATTGTATACCAAAGAGCAATTAGAAACTCAGAACCAAGAAATTTCTAAAACAAAAATCAGGCAGTTTTCGGGCTCTGTTTATTTAGCCCTATTAGGATTGATTTCCAGCCCTCTTTTTTCTCAATCCAAACAAGAGACACCACAATTGGAGCAAATCAATTCAAATAGGAAACAAGATTTTAAGAATGACAATCAGATCTTAAAACCACGATCTAAAAACGATAGTATTATTATTAAAGGAGTTTTGAGTGATGATAATGATCAACCACTACCTTTTGTAAATGTTTATATTGAGGGGACTCAGATTGGGACTACAGGAAATGTCGACGGAACTTACAAATTACATATACCCATTAATTCAGACACCTTAAGAAAGTTTACTTTGGTTTTTAGTGCTATAGGATACGAAAAAAAGAAAATTCAATTTGAAGCCACTAAAGCGATGCTAGACAAACCTTTGTTTTTGGATTTAAAATTTAATGAAATTTCAGTTATTTCTTATGGAATAATCATCAAAGAACCTTTTTATTTAAGGTGGTGGAATGGGTTGCGATCAGTTTTTAGATAAGCCATTTGTAGGTTGCATATTTAGTTTTTACTTCAAGTTAAATGACAATGTAGCTTTCTTTAAATTTCATTTTTAAAAAGCCTTTCTTGGAACGAATTTTGAAAACAAGTCACTATGAAATTAATCATATCCCTAGTCCTACTTTTTTCCTTTACAGCGCATTCTCAGATTCAAGAAATTAATCCTATTGTTGGAGATAGCAGTTGGTTTGTTCATAATAAGGAATGGCCAAATTCACATAGCAACGAAAAGGAAAGAATTAGCCAACATCTTCATTTTGTTTTGCAAAAACTCCGAGAACCCAATGAACAATCAGCAGAAAATTTAGCTAAAAGAAAGATTAATCTCCAATTTTTAGATCAATATATTCAAAGGCAAATTTTTCCCAGCGATATTAATTATCATAATAAAAGAAGACCCTGTTTTATTGATATGTCAGGAAATATTTGTGCCGTCGGCTATCTGCTGGAAAAAACATCAAGTAGAGAGGAAGCAGAAAGAATCAACAAATTATTTCAGTACGAATACCTTTTGGATATGAAGGATGAAGGTCTGCAGACTTGGCAAAAATCCTCAGGTTTGTCCATGAAGGAATTGGCAATGATTCAACCTACCTATAGGATCCCTGTTCGCCGAAGAACTGTGTTTTATAATGAAAAGAAAAACAAGTTTGGAACCAAGGACGCTTCTGGAAAAAGGATTCTATTAAAGGCAAAATACGATGCCATTATTGTTGGATGCTATCCAGATTCTCCTCTCGGATCTGAAGGAACTGAAATGGTGAAATTAAAAGGAAAATGGGCCATCCTAAAATCCTATGGTGACGCTGTTACCAAATTTAAATACGACACAATTGTTGGCTCGAATTCTTTAAAAACGATTAATGCACAGCTAATAGATCCTGAACCAATCCCGAATCACACCTATTTGTTTGCCTATAAGGGGAACAATGTGGATGTCTTTTCGTCCTTAGGCAAATTTTTATTTTCAAAAGTTAATTGCGAAATAATGGACTTTCATGCGGACGTTTTTGAATTTAAAACAGAAAATAAGTTTGGGGTTTTAAACGCAACAGGAAAGGAGTTAATTGAAGCAAAATTTGAGGAAATAGAATGTTACAATAATTCTGGAAGCCCTTGTTTCTATTATAGAACCGGGAGTGGAAATAGTTTAGAACCCATATCGGCTTATCGCTTGAAATTAAAAGGAAAATTTGGTTTAATGAATTCCAAATTGAAGTTGATCCTTCCCTTCGAATTTGGATCCATAAAAAGAGTTGGTTCAAATTTATGGCAAGCTGGCAGAGGTGGGAAGTTTTACCTGTACAATAACCAAGGAAAACAATTTTTGGAAAATCCAATTCAAACAATTAAGCCTTTTGGAGATTGTAAAACACAGCATCTTAGGGTACAAGTAAAGGGTAAATATGGAGTTTTAGATTCTTCAAATCAATGGGTTCTACAACCAGAATACGATTATTTAGAACGAAATTGGTTGTATTACGAAGTTCGGAAAAATGGACTTTCAGGAATATTAAATCCAGATGGAACGTCACTTTTAAATATAGAATACGATTATTTACATCGTCGCTCAGACGGAACCTTTTTTGTTTCTAAAAACAAGAGGCTGGGAAAACTTACCGCGAAGGGTAAGTCTTTAATCCCAATAAAATATAAAGTACTTACAAAGTTGTATGATGATGAAATACACCGCGATAAGGCTTGTTATTATGGTGCAGAAGAATGGGGGAAATGGAAAATAATTACAGATCAAGGCCTCCAAATAGGTACCCAAACCTTCGATTCTGTATTACATGTTGGAAATGGTTGTTTTAGAGTAAAACTGGATCAATATTGGTATTTTGGAAAGTATAGTGGTGGGTCCACCATTTTTCAAAAAGACTTAAGAGTAGAAGAGTTTGTTTGGATCAATTCTGGAATATATGCCTACAAACAAAATGGGAAATTTGGACTTTGGTGGACCTATAATTTAAAAAATGGAGAGGGAAAACTATTTGAACCTAAGTTCGGTGAAATTTTTCCAATTGACTTTGGTGGTAATCGTTTTCTAATCAAGAACAAAGGGAAATACGGAATAAGTGATCGTAGGGGTATTCTTGTACTTCCTGCAGAGTACCAGGAATTTTTAGACATTCAATCCTCTTATGGGGCGAAGCATGGAATGTGTTTCAAGAAGAATGATAAATGGTTTTATTACCACGTTGCTGCTGATAAAATTGAAGAAGCCTCAAGGCATATCTTGATAAAAATTAAAGAAAAAAAGTCAAAAGAATAAAACTGTTTGGATTTTAAAACCTAGATCGGAATTTGGCTTGAAATGCTTCTTTAGAAAACCAATATTCCCATTTTCTATGGCTATATTTGAAAGACTAGACCCTTGTTTAGTTATCAAATCAAATTTCACAGCCTTATGAGAAGTAGATCTCGTAGCCTTCCATTATTGTTTTTTGTTCTATTAATTAATCTTCTATCACCGCCAAATCTTATTGGTCAAAATGCAATTTTTGATTCTCTGAAATCGAAGATTAATAGCTTTCCACAAGACTCAACTCGAATTAGAAATTACTTTGATGAGATTGAGAATAATGTAGTAGCAAACCCAGAAGTGGCCTTAAAACTTAGCAAGGAAGCTGGGGCTTTGGCATTAAAAAACAAATGGATTACAAAAAAGGCACGGGCACTTTTTTTACGAAGTAGAATTTATGCAAGTAAAGGGGATGTGGATAGCAGTCTGCTTTATGGAGAAGAAGCACTTATTAATTTTCAATATCTGAAAGAAATTAACTGGGAATTTCAAGCAAGGGCAAATTTGGGGAATTGTTATTTTGCCGCTGAGGATTTTAAAAAGGCGATTGAAAAGTTCCTTTGGGCACTTGAATTGGAAAGTGAAATTAGTAAAAAGGACTACCTCTCCTCCGTTTACGGAAGTTTAGGTTTGGCCTATCAATACACAGGATCCTTTGAAAAAGCATTGGAAAATCACCTCAAGGGCTTAAAGTTTAGGGAGCAATTTGCGGATCAAATAGGAATTGCAGCCAGTCATGATAATTTGGGAATTAATTATTTTGAACTTGGAGATTATGAAAAAGCCCTGGAACATTATAATTTGGGTTTGGAGATTTATAGGGAGCTTAATGATTCTACCCAAATGCTTAGAAGAACCTATTCCATAGGAGGGGCGTTTTATGGAAAAAGGGAATATGATTTGGCTCTTGATTATTTAAATGAGGCTTTGAATTTGGCCATTAAAGCAAAAAACACGGGAGTTGAAATATCTTGTTATCAGGTTATTGGACTGGTACATATTAAAAAAGAAGAATTTTTTGAAGCCGAAAAACTTCTAAAAAGAGCAGAAGCCATTTTTCCTGAAAATGGATCCGAAAGAATGCTAGTTTACCTGAAAACAAACCTATCTGTACTTTACCTCAATTGGGGAACCAAGGTGCAAAAGAATAGGGTTATTCATTTGCAAAAGGCCAAAAATATAGCCCTCGAAACCCTAAAATTAACTCAGGAGTTTAATTTTTTACAATTGAGTAAAAAGGCCGTTGAGGTATTGTATAAGTCAAACGAAGAACTTGGCAATTACAAACAAGCTCTAACATATATGAAAAACTATGTAGAGATAAAGGACTCCCTACTTAATGAGGATAAGCAAAAGGATATGCTTGCCTTAGAAGCAAAATATGAAACTGAAAAAAAGGATCTTAAAATTGACTTATTAAATAAGGATGCAGAATTGGCCAATTTAACATTAGCCAAGAATGAAGAAAATCAGAAACGCCAGCAAAATATTATTTACTCCTTGATAGGCGCGGCTAATGTGTTTTTAATTATAGGAATATTGATTTTTAGATTATACAAACAAAAGCAGAGAAATAATGGCAAATTACGAGAGCAATACGCTATTATTTTAAGCCAGAAAGAGGAAAATGAAATACTTTTAAAAGAGATCCATCATAGGGTAAAAAACAATCTTCAGATAATTTCCAGTTTGTTAGATCTACAATCAAGAGGGGCAAATGATGAAGGAACTAAAATGGCTGTAAATGATGGTCAGAATAGGGTAAGGGCTATGTCATTAATCCATGAAATGTTATATCAAAATGAGAACATGGCCGAAATTGATATTAAGAAATATGTGGGTCAATTATTCAATCAAATTATTTCCATCAACTCCGTTTTAGGGTCCAAAGAGGTAGAGCAAAAAATAGAAATCCCTGATGATTTGATTTTGGATATTGACACCGCAATCCCTTTGGGTTTAATCCTTACAGAGTTGATTACCAATTCCTTTAAATATGCCTTTGACAATGTGGATAAAGGAATAATTTCCATCCACTTGAAACGGGAAAGTAATCGAAATTATGAGTTGCAGGTTTTTGACAATGGTCAAGGATTACCAGATAATTTTCAAATAAGCAAAACCAAAACTCTGGGCTTGAGATTGGTCAGAACTTTAAGCAAACAACTTAAGGGAAAAGTAGATTACAGCTTTGAAAAAGGAGCTAAATTTGTCCTTAACTTTCAATCTGTTCCCAAAAGTGAAATCCATGGATAAAGTAAAAATATTGATTGTTGAAGATGAATTAGTCATTGCTTTAAACATGACTGATATTCTAGAGAATTTGGGATACGAAGTTCTAGAAACTGCCGTGAATTATGAAGAAGCGATTGAATTATTGGAAGATGAGAAACCCGATATAGCCATTTTGGATATCCAACTAGCGGGAACAAAAACTGGAATTGATGTAGCTCAATATATTCAGTCTAACCGTAAGATCCCTTTAATATTTTTAACCTCAAACTCTGGTAAAGCAACTATTGAAAAGGCCAAAAAAGTAAGCCCATCCGCCTTTTTGGTAAAACCATTTGTTGCGGAAGATTTATTTGCCTCAATTGAAATTGCGATGCATAATTTTCAAGATCAACCCAGGAAAAGTAAAAAGGAAGAAAGTCCATTTTTTATAGGAGATGCTTTGTTTGTAAAGGAGCGAAACAATTTTCATAAGGTGAAATTAAAGGACATCATCTATCTTAAAAGCGACCATGTTTATATTGAAATCAATACCATAAGCAAGGGGAAATTTAATATACGTGGTAGTTTTAATGAAATTTCCGAGAATTTAAGCAAGCAATTCTTTAGAGTTCACAGAAGTTATATGATAAACCTCGACTTTTTGGAAAGTATAAAAAGCTCAAGCGTTATTATTGAAAATGCTGAAATTCCATTGAGCAAATCCCATAGAGAAGAACTCTTGAAAATAATATCGATAGGATAAACTCCTAATTTTCCGTCCGTAACAAGTGAGACTATCCTCATATCATTTTTTTGTTCATTGGTAACAAAAACGGGTGATTTCATCCTGAAAACCCTTGTCCATAGCCTTTTGAATCCTAAATTTACTATCAGATCCTTATCTATTTTAAAGGAAGATTGTGAATCTTTTGCCCGGCTTTTTAGAGATAGAATGGCTTCGAATCCTTGAACCTAATCAATAGCTCACTATGGAAAAACCAGACTTATACGGAGAGGAATATTTAAGCATAGGCCCAGGGATTTTTGAAATTGCAAATCCACATTCATTGTTTAAAAACAGAAAAAAGGAAAGCTCTACTGATCCTAATAATTCCCCCTGCGCGGAACAGAAAGAAATGATTAATCAACAAAATGTCCTTATTGATAATCAAGAAAAAAGACTACGGAAATTGGAAGAAAAAAAGAAATCAATTCTAATAAGTAGGTCGCTTTTCTTTCCATCTAACTCTGCCTTATTAAGTATTGCAGCACAACAGGAACTTACAAGTTTGTCGAGAATGTTGTTGAATAATGTTGATATTGAAGTGAGGATTTCGGCTTTTGCAGATACAAATGAGCGAGAAGATAAAACAAGCGGTTTGAGAATGAAACGAGCTGAAAACGCGGAGAAATTTTTAATGCAAACCTTTGGAATAGAAGGGGAAAGAATTTTTAAAATTGCCGATGAAGAAATTAAAATCGAAAGTTCGGTACAATCCTTAAACCGAAGGGTGGATATAGAATTATTAAAGGAATATTAATTTTAGCATACCATATTAAATTTTTACTCTACAGATTTTTACATGGTGATTTGGATCTAAAAAACAAGTGTCTTTTAAATTCGTAAAAATCTAAAACCGCCAGTCCTTTATGGATTTGGTGGTTTTATTTTGGGATAAGAGTCACCCCTGTTCAAAGGTCAAAATCAAGAAAATAGGCTTTTTGATTTTCCCTATCATACCAGTAATATTTGTAGTATTGATTCCCGTC
>CAKZNE010000170.1 GCA_937129395.1 uncultured Cryomorphaceae bacterium
GAATTCTGAAGGCCAAAACCGCCTCCCGCAAAATTTCCCGTCCCGTTGTGCGCATTTCCATATGGGCTATTGCTCTAGGAATGATCATAATGATTTTGGCAATTGCCACCGGAACTGGATTGCGAAAAGAAATCCGGGACAAAGTAATCGGATTCGGCGGACATATTCAAATACTAAATTATCAGCCGAATGCAAGGATGAACCAAAATCCTGTTGTTCTTGCAGATTCTATGCTTGAAAGCATCCAAAATTATCCTTTTGTAAAACACCTACATCCCACTGCCCAAAAAGCGGGTATCCTTAAAAATGAAGATTTATTTGAAGGGGTTATTTTAAAGGGAGTGGACAAAAATTACAATTGGGAAAATTTTAATAATTATTTAGTTTCTGGAAAAGCCCCAAATTTTAAAACCAAAAGAAACGACAGCATCATTCTCAGTTCAAAGCTCGCCAATAAGCTTCATATTGAATTAGGGGCCAAGCTTAGTGTCTATTTTGTTCGGGAAGCTCCAAAAGCTCCCCTACTTCGTTATTTCTATGTTTCGGGAATTTATGAAACCAATTTTGAAGATATAGACAATTCAATGGTGATTGGCGATTTAAGGCATATACAGCGATTAAATAAATGGGATAGTACAGAGGTAGGCGGATTTGAGGTTTTCCTTTCGGATGAAGAAAATATGGATGAATCGATATTTGAAATCAGAGAATCCTTACCCTACGATTTGGATGCCCTTAGCACAAGGCAATTAAACGAACAACTTTTTCAATGGCTCGATTTATTCGATATCAATATTATAATGATTTTGAGCATTATGCTTATAGTAGCCATCATCAATATTTCCATCGCCCTTTTGATTTTGATTTTGGAAAGAACCCAGTTGGTTGGAATATTAAAAGCCTTGGGGTCCAATAATGTTTCCATTCGAAAAATATTCCTAATTAATGCCTCCTATCTTATTTTCCGCGGATTGCTAATTGGAAATTCAATTGGTATCGGACTTTGTTTAATTCAGCAAAAATTTGGACTGATAAAACTGGACCCCAGCACCTATTTTGTAAGCAAAGTAGCGGTAAATATTGACATTCCCATGATCTTGATTTTAAACTTAGGGACATTATTAATTTGTCTTTTGTGCTTGATATTGCCTTCCCTTTTAATAACCAAAATTAGCCCTGTGAAAGCCATTCGGTTTGATTAGTTTTGCAGCTGAAAAAATGAATTGGAATTCCATTCCATCAAAATTTACTTGTCCATTTGGATTAAAAGTAATTTCGCCTCCTTCGGTATATAAATATTGGGAAGCTATTCCATTTAATAATTTAAAGCCAATCCCAGCTTTCATAAATTGTCTCCTTTTATCTTTAATTACTCTAGCATAAGTTATTGTATGTTCTGCCCATTTTTGGTATTGATAACTTAACTTTCCTTGTGTAAATGTATTTCCAATAACATCTCCTGATGTAAATTTTGTAAAATCCATTAAACTCAATTCATTAGATAAACCATCTGCTTGGGTATATTCTCTATATTTTATTGAAAAACCAATTGCATCCTTTTTTGAAATTTGAAAAAATCCAGAAAAAGGAACTACTTCAAATGAGTTATAATAATATCCTTTTCCAAAGGTAGGCTCACGATAAGCACTTTCTTGTGGGTTATCGTAAATGTAATTATTTGAATTGTTTCCAATATAATTATTGGATTCGTTATAATCTCCGCTAATTCCAATGTTCCATTTATATCTATTGTCTGCTATGTCAGCTGGTTGAGAAAACACACCAAAGGATCCTGCATAATTATCTAATGTAAATCCAGTATAATGATTTTGAGAATTAATTGTTGAAAAAGCAAGTAGAGCAAAAACGGATAGTAAGTATGTTTTTGTCATAAATTTTATTTACTCGAATATATACAATATTCTGTAAATAGTCAACTTAGAATATTATATATTAATTTATTTTATACAA
>CAKZNE010000171.1 GCA_937129395.1 uncultured Cryomorphaceae bacterium
TAATAGGTAGTTTTCCCAGAAGTGGTTTGCAGCTCACTGGACTTTATCAGGTTTACAAACCGCTTTCCCCGGCCAACCTAAGTTTTTTCTATGGTGTGGGTGGTCATGTTGGTGTTTGGGATGATCGAAATCAAAGAGTTTGGTTTGAAGAGGATCAAAATTTTAATCAGGTAATTGTGGGATTTGATGGAATTTTAGGATTAAACTATGATTTTCAAGAAGTTCCAATTAACCTGAGTTTGGATTGGAAACCAGAAGTAAACCTAGCTTCTTATAGAGGAGTTTGGGTTGGAGATATTGCCTTATCGGTTCGATATTATTGGAAATAGATTTTGGTTTGGTTTGGTTAGAGAGGAGGCATCCGTAACGGATGCCTCCTCTTGTTTTATAGGCCCCTTCCCCTTTAGTCTACTATTGGAATTTGTGCTTATCTCTTAGAGGTGCTGAGTCTAATACTTGAACCTTGTTTTACTTTTCTATAGCATTCTCCCCTTTTATCTAATTCTTAAAACCCATTGGGAAATCAATCTCTTTAAGCATAGATCGATTCACAATAATTACCTTTTTACAGGGCAACTTCACAATACCTATTTAGCAATTTGATCTTTTAATAAGAGAGATTCGCTCTATTCCTATAAATAAAAAATGCGCCCGAGGTGGGCGCATTTTTTATTTTCTTTTTACCTTATTTTCTTATTTGGAGGACAACCACGAATGAAACATCCAATGGGTTTTTTCAGCTTCCCTAATATAACTACTCATTAGGTCTACGGTTGCCGCATCACCTATTTCATTAGCCAAGTTCAAACTTTCAACATAGAAGGAAAGCAGAATTTCCAAGTCCTTGCGCACTTCAATTACCATCTCCCTGGCAGATAAATGTTCGTTTACCTCTTTTATTTCTGAACAGGCAAGATAATCGGAAAGATTGGACATCGGTTTTTTTCCAAATACTCTAATACGCTCGGCTATTTCGTCAATATTGTTTTGAACTTGATTGTATAATTCTTCAAATTTCTCGTGCAATTCAAAAAAATCAGGTCCAACAATATTCCAATGAAAGTTTCTTATTTTTTGAAAGTGTAAATGGTAGTTTGCAAGAACGGAATTGAGACTAGAAACCAATTTTTTAGATTCTGTTTCGTCATATCCTAGTTTTGCAAATGCCTTTTTTTCAATAAAATCCATTGTTTATTTTTTAAATTTTATTCTAAATTAGTTCTTCGTTAACTTCAAATGAATGAGCTTAATCAACAATGGCATTGATCTTTAAAGCAAAAAAAAAGGGCCAGCAATTGCCGACCCTTAATTCAAATATTTTATTCTCAAATTTAGAAACCAAAGCTTAAATAAAATGCAAAAGCCGAGTTTCGTAAATCTTTAAAGGCATCCGACACCTCTTCACTTTGATCCGGAAATAATCCGGTATCTCCTTGTTCTTTTCCTACTTCATTCATTCCGTAAGAATATCTCATTCCAAATCCAATCGCTTCGAACTCAAATCCCAGTCCTCCGGCAAAACCATAATCCATTCGTTGGAAATCATTGGCGTTCATTCTTTCTACATAATTATAGTCGCTGTTTTCAGATATATTTTCCACAGATGCATCGAGCATATAGGCGAAATAAGGTCCAAAATGGATATTGATATTTTCATAAAAATTTAATACAGCCATCACTGGAAGTTCTAAATAATCGAAGCGATGGGTAAATTCACCATCACCCGAAAAGAAATTATCGTACATCGCTGTTGTTCCCTTTCCGGTTATCAAAATTTCGGGTTGAATGGAAACATGGTCGCTTACTGGGGATTTAAAAAACAGGCCTCCTGTAAACCCAATTCTCATGTTTTGATCGTTAATATTATCGGCTATCAGATTGGAAAGGTTGAGGCCTGCTTTCATTCCTACCTTTGCTTCTCCATCTTGGGCGCTTAAACTTAAGCTGCTAAAAGCCATCAGAAAAATTACAGTTTTTATTTTGAGGTTCATAGATCTAGTTATTTTGATTCTTTACAAAACTAGCTCAAGGCCTTAGGTCTACAATTGATATAAAGTTAGATACCAATTGATCTTTATCAATAGTTTAAAATCTCAAAATGGAATTACTGTTCGTGTTTTAAAAACAAAAAACCAATTCTCCAAGTCAAAAAACTCAGGGAACCGGTTTGGAAATAGACTTTTTGAAACTCTTTATTAAAAAGTATACCTAAATGTTAATGCGCCATTGTCACCAATGAATCCTGAATAGCCCGATAAATTAAAGCTAGGCTTCCAGTCAATACTGATGGCAATAGGATAGTTGTCAAATTCATATTCCAAGCCTCCTATTCCATCCAAACCAGTTGAAAGATATGATCCTGGATCATCGCCCCAGGGTGTATTATCCCCATTCCAAAAGCCAATATGAACCCCGCCTCCATAAAACCAATACCAATTTGGATTATTAAATGCTTCTTTGTGCCATTCATACAGACCTGTAATGTTAATACCTGAATACCTAGAATTAAAAATCAGTTCAACTGCAACATCATCTTCAATAAACTGCTTCAGACTTAAGCCATATCCTACACCTCCCCTCAGTCCAATTGCCATCTCATGATCTTGAGCCTTACAAAATCCAGTGAAGATTAACAGAAACAAAATAGGAAGTCCTGCCTTGCGTACTACATTTTTAAAATTCATTATTTCTCAGGTTGGGTTAAATTATAGGGGAAATATAAAACAAAAATAAGTTTAGGAAAATGATTTATCCTTTATTTCTTTTTAGTTTAGAACCTAATTCCTCTACGAACTTAAATTGCAATAAATTGAAAAATTCATTCCTATGAGAAACATCATTTTTTCCTTATTTGTGATACTTTCATTCACCTTATTAGGGCAACAAACTCAAGAATTTCGTCAGGATTTTACAATTCCTTCAGAAGCCTTTGGGGATGATAGAAAAATAAGTGTTTACCTACCCTCTGATTATTACAATTACCCGGATCAAAAGTATACCCTAACCTATGTCCTGGATGGTCAATCTGATTTGTTTATGGATCTGGTAGTTAAAACCATCGATTATAATTCTCACATGTATAATTTCATTCCAACTATTGTTGTTGGCGTTCATGCAAAGGAAAGAGGGTGGGAATTTTCACAACCAGAGGAAGGTGATGAAAAACACGATTATAAAGGGGGCAGGGCTCCTGAACTTCAGGAACATTTTAAAAAGGAAATATTCCCATTTATGGATTCGGCCTTTGAGAGATCTTTGGATTTCAGAACTATTATTGGACATTCCAGCGGAGGTCAATTTGTACTAAACACTTTATTTGGAGAAAATTCGGATCTGTTTGACGCTTATATTGGGATAAGTCCGGCATTAAGACCCGGTGAAAATAAAATCCTGGAAATGGCCAATGCACGTTTTCAAAACAACTCTCGGTTAAACAAATTCCTTTATTGTTCTACAGGGACTGTTGGTGGGGGTGAAGAAATTTTCGATGTGGCAATAAACCAATTGGATTCTTTGCTTAAGACTCATCCTAATAATGGGCTTTTATGGCAAAGAACACGATTCACAGATTTTGACCATTTTATGGTCGTAGGGCCTTCCGTAAATGAGGCGATGGTTTTCCTTACCCGAGCCTTTCGACCAGATGAAATGACCATTTTAAAAATGGCTAATAAAAAGGTTGACTTAGGAGTTCAGTTGGATCGTTTTTACAAAAATCGCCAGGAAGAATATGGCTTTTCAGAAATACCTTTGGCAGGACAAATTCATTTTTGGTCGCTTGCTTTAATGAGAAAGGAAAATTACCAAGCTGCAACGGAGCTTTATAGTTGGGGGATAAAAAAGCATCCTAATAATTATACATTGCGAAAGTCAAAGGGAAAACTATACTTGAAGATTGATCAGGAGGAGAATGCCGAAAAATTATTTAGGGAAGCTTTGGAGGTTTTAAATTCGATTAAAGACAAAGTACCTGAGGATTTTTACACAGAGCAATTGGATTATATTAATAAAAAACTGGAATCGCTAAAATAGTGTTGAAGTTAAGAAAAGGTAAAGCCTTTAAGCCGTTTTTCCAAAATCGTAATTGCCTTTAAAGGAACTAATTGCCTCTTGAATTTGAACCAACCAATCACTTTCATTTTTATTTACAAAGGCCCAAAATTTATTTGTTGAAAATTTTGCTTTTACAGATTGTAAAGCCTCTGTATCTGAGCTCATAAACACAAGCATTTGTTTTGTTTGGGTCTTGCTTAAATTTTCTAAAATGGGTAAACTATTTTGGTCACCGAGATGGAAATCACTTAATACCAAATCAAAGGAGCCTCTGCCTAAAATATCATTTGCCTCATCCCTTGTTTTGGCAAATTCCAGCCTTCCACTTTGGTATAAAAGTAGGTTTCTAAGTACTTTAACCAAAAATAGATTGTCTTCGATAATAAGTGTATTTGGACGTTTCATAATTTTCATTTTAAGCGTTGAAAAAGGCCTTTTTATATTTTCTTGAATTTGTTGTTATTCAGATTCAATTCTTGAATCACCAAATGAAATAAACAGAAGATTAATTTTTTGTAAAACCAGTTGGTAATGATGTAAACCTCTTTTAGCTTATGGTTCAATAGGAAGGTTACTTAAACGCTCAACATGTAAAAGCCTAAAGCAAAAAGCATTGTTAGCAATAGGTATTTAAGCAATTCTTTGTATTGTAATAGTTGCATTCTCATTCAATTATAGTGTGAAAGACGAATTTTTCTGAGCCCCTAATTAGCCAATTCAAGGATTTAAATTGGTATTAATTGTTTTTTTTGGATTAAAGAGGTATCTGAATTTAAGGGGAGAAAGCGGAGGAAAAAAATGAATTTTTCCTTCTTTATAAAACCCGAGGCTAAGGTTTTGGTTGCATTTTGAAACTCTCATTTTAGAAGATATTGATGTTCCCTAAAATTAGTTTTTGGTTCTAAAAAATTAAGTAAGATCCGTTTTAAAGTTTGTAGATTTAGTTTTACAAAAGCCCATTTTATCTCTAGGTATTCCTTTCCCCCAATCGTCTTTTATTGAATTTGAAATAGGGATTATTGAAAATATCCAAATCCAAGACATTTACCTCAATTCCGAGTTTCCATAAAACATAGGGAAGCGAAATTTCATCTCGTGTCGGAAATTCGTTTAACTCTTTCCACCATAATTCATTGATCGATTTTACCATTTGGCAATTGTTCCTAAGAATTATCCCCCCAGCCATAAGCTTGTGGTCGGAAAAACCCAGCTTTTCATATTTATCCAATTGAGTCTTAACCAAATAATCATCCTTTAAAATTCCTAAACTTAAACACCGTTCTGCTTCTGCTTGTATCGTATCAGAATGGGGATGTTTGAAAAGGATAAAATCATGATTCTCATTCTTTTCCAGAAATTCAATGACATTCGATTTCACTTCTACCCGACCGTCAATCCAAAGTGATTTTCCTTTTTGATAATGATGACTTAATATTTTAAACTTTCTACTTTCCAGCCATTTATTAGATCCAACTTTTTCTTTAAAAACTGAATAATTCTTGGCCTTAATATCAGAATCAGTATAGCAATGAAATTGAATTTCGTTAAGAAGTGGGGCGTCACTAAGATTATCAACTCCACCTATTATGGATGTGTAGACTTTGGTCATTTATTGGTTTTGCGAAACTAAATATATTGGCTCATTTTGATCTTTGATCCTTGTATTTTGGAAAAATATGGGATTTTATCTGAAGTTATCCCTTTAGATATTGGGCCTTGGATGTTTCCCTTCGAGAGCCTCAGGGAAAGTCCCGCCGAAACTCATTGTTTCACTCAGTATTTCCTTTCATTTTGCTTGGTCTTGGAATGCCGCATTTAAAAAACAAAAAAACCCTCCATTTACAAAGAAATGAAGGGTTAAATCTACTTGTGGGCCCTCGCGGGCTCGAACCGCGGACCAAATGATTATGAGTCATCTACTCTAACCAGCTGAGCTAAGGGCCCTAATAAGGGGTGCAAAAATAGTTTTTTTTTCAAAAACCATGTAGTATTTTAATTAAAAAACCCCGCAATATTTAATACTGCGGGGTTTTGACTTTTAAAATAGACCGGGTGATTTATTTAATCATCAATCTTCTGCTCATATTTAATCCTTCTCCAATTAGTCTCATTGTATATACTCCTGCCGCTTTATCGCTCAGGTCTATACTATGATTTTCCCCTACATTAAGTTGGGTGCTTTTGTAAACTAATTTTCCGCTTAGGTCTGTAATTTCAACACTAAATTCGGAATTTCCTGAAGATACATTAACATTAAATATTCCATTTGATGGATTTGGAAATACATCAACGGTTGCTTCGTAAAGATTTTCTGAAACGCTAATTCCTCCAACCGTAATTGTTACCGTGGTATCATCTGTTGCTCCACATCTATCTGTTACCGTTAGGGTAACGTCGTAGGTTCCATTAGAGGAGTAAGTTGCTGTTGGCGTCATTCCAGTTCCTGTAGTGGTGTTTCCAAAATCCCAACTGTAGGAATCTACATTTGTAGAACCTGATGCGTCAAAAATAGCGTCGGCATCTGTAAGTGTTGGTGTAATGGAAGTTGTGCTAAAAGATGCCCACAATGGTCCAATAGAATCTGAAGAGAAAGTGAATGGACCTACCATTGTGCTTACTGCAGTTCCACAACTATCTATAACATAGAAATCATAATCCTCATCCAAGCTTAAACCTGTTAAAGTAAGTGGATTGCTAGCACCAGGAAGAATAGTACCTCCTCCACCTAATGGTGCAAATCCTTTTAATCCGTACACAACTGTAGAATAAGTTGAAGCCGCATCGCTTGTCCATGAAAGATCTATTTCATCACAATTGGCATTGCTTGCTGCTAAATTTGTTGGTGCATTACATACTGAAGCTGGATCTTGAATTTTAACATCGTCAAGCACATTTCCTCGTCCATAAAGATCGGTTCCTTCAAAAGCCAACTGTAATGTAGCAGAACTAACATTTAAAACAATAGAATCTTTCGTCCAAACGGATACATTTGAGGAATCTCCCCAAACCCAAACCCAAGGGTCTGTAGCTCCAGTTCTATAATACAAATTGGTATAGTTCTGATCACCAGCCCAATCTTCTTGACCAAACCAGAAACTCACTTCTACTGTTGCCAAAGAAGTAACGTCAATAACCGGACTGATTAATTTCGTAACATGTGGTCCACCTGCAGATGAGGTAAATTGTGCGTTATTGGTTCCGGAAAAAGCTGAAATAATTGAACCTCCAGTTGATCCAGTACCTAGAGACCAAACCTGGGTTCCTAACACCAATTCTTCACTCCAACAATCTGCTGTAGCAGTTTCGAAATCTTCAAAATATGGGGCCACGAAGCTATTGCATTGAGTAGTAAAACAAATTGGTCCAATGGTATCCGAAAATCCAGTGGCACATTGCTCTACTATATAAACGCAATATGCTGTAGAAGCCGCCAATCCATTAAGGACTAGACTATCATTTGTAGAATTTAATACTGTTCCTAAGCTCGGTGGCTGATTTCCTAGGGTGTAAATAACAGACCAATCAACGGCAGCTGCATCCCCAGCTGTCCAACTAACCATAGCAGAATCCAATCCAATTTGATCAACAACGATAGCACTTGGACTGGTACAATTTGCTGGAGCTCTTACTTCAAAGTGATCTATAAAGAAATCATTGTCTTCTGGATCATCCAAAGTAGAACCTGCGTAAAGACCAAATCTTACATAACCAGAATAACCAGTTAGTGGAACTACAATATGTTCTCCAGCAGCATCAAGGGTATCGCTAGCATCTGCAACCCAAAGGGCATTTGCTTTAGTCCATGTTGCACCATTATCAATGGAAATTATTAAAGCCAAAGTATCATCTGCACCAAAATACCCTTGAGTAGTACCGTTCCAATCGTTTACAGCAGCATCAAATTCTACTTGCAAATTAGTGTTTGCTGGATCTAAATAAATAGAAGGTGAAATCAGCCATTCGAATTGGTTGGCTGTATAAATATTAGCCTTTTGGCCATTTTGGCCTGCCGCAATATTGGTAAAATTATCATTTACCCAGGAAGATGTTCCAGCTGTAAAAATGGTATTTGAAGTTAACTTCCCATCGGCTTCTAACCAAGCGAAAGGAACTCCTGTTCCATTAAAATCATCTAAATAATTCGTACTGAAGGCCGTGATAAATGTAAATGGTCCTGATAAGGAACTTACATCTCCTAAACCACAACTATCCTTCACATAAAAATCATAAGCTGTACCTCCCATTAAACTAGAAATAGGCAGGGAATTACTATTTGCAACCGCGTGGGTTCCTGCTCCTGTATTTGGAGTAAAACCTTGTGTACCATATTCAACTTCAAAAAAGGAAGCTCCTCCGCTTGTCCAGTTTAAAGTAACCGCACTTGTGGTTAAAGTTGTTGGATCAATACCCAGAGCTGTTGGTGCAGGACAAGTTACTGGCGTACAGAATAAAAATGGTCCAATCCAATCTGAACTTCCATCAACGCCGCATGTATCTTGAATGTAAACATCATAACAGGAATTTGCCGTTAAGCCCGTTAAAGTATCTGAAGGACTAACATTTAAAATTACATTACCTGTTCCCGTTCCTTGGGTAAATCCAGATGGTCCCCATTCGATATTACTGTTTCCACTATAAGAAGTCCAGTTAATAATGGCAGAATAAGAAGTCAAACCAGAAATACTATCAAATAATGGAGAAGGACAAGCAGGTGCCTGGCCAATTTCAAAATTATCAATAGCTGCATCTGAGGTAAACCCAGCTCCTTTTATTGCTCTAAATCTTATTTGAATGGTATCACCTGTACGTACAAGGTTATCAATATTCAAAGCTCCTTCTGTCCAAACAGCAGCACCTGAAACATGTTGTTGTCCAGAAATAGTCCAAACTGCATTTTGCCAAGCTTGTCCATCCCAAAAATCAACATCCAGTTGACCCATATCACCGCCGTACATGTGGTATTTAAACGTTAAATATGGATTTGCTACAGGACTAACATCAATCATTGGCGATAAAATATAGGCCGTATCACCAGAGCTTCCACTTGTGGCCTCCGAATAAATATAATTACCACTTCCAGAAAAATCATTGTCTGGACCAGTAGAACCTGAAGTTGTAGTCCCGGTTTGTACTTGCCATTTAAAGCCAGAAGTTGGGTTTACATTCCAACACGGATCATAGGTTGTAGTTGCTGCCCAATTAGCACCATCAAAATCTTCCGTAAAGGGTGCTGTAAAAGGTGCACAATTTGTTTTGAAGGAGTTTATTGCGGAATAGACGCTAAATCCACCGCCACTTGAGGAGCAGTCCGTTTGAATATAAAATTCATAAACTGTATTAGGGTTTAGTCCATTTAATACTGCAAACGTATCGGTAACAGAAACTACTGTTCCACCACCACCTTGAATATAAGGGGCTGGTCCAAATTCTAAATTAAATGCTGTTTCGCTAGAATTCCAATTTACAACTGCCGAATCAGAGCCAATACTAAACATTGCTATTTGAGTAGGAACTGCACAAGTTGGTGGCACCCTTACTTGAAAATTGTCAACGAAAAAGTCATTATCAACATTGGAAACAGTAGATTCTGCGTAGATACCAAATTTCACAATTCCGGTATAAGCGGATAGATCGGCGACATAATGACCACCATTTCCATTTGGAATATTGTCTCCATCATTAAATTCAATTAGTGTATTTGATCTATTCCAAGTAAGTCCGTTGTCTGTAGAAATTACCAGTCTTACCGTATCATCTACACCCATGCTTGCCGTTCCTGTTCCATTCCATGGAGTTAAGGCTGCATCAAATTCTACTTGGTAGCTTATGGTTCCATCTCCTAAGTCTATACTTGGAGAAAACATCCACTCATCTACACCGGTGCCGTAAATATTTATTTTTGAAGCTCCGGTAGAACCATTATTCCCCATTCCATCTTCTATCCATGAGGAGCTTGTACCAACCAAAGTAGTTGGTTCACCAATGCGTCCACTTGCTTCTGAAAAATCAGAACCTGGATATCCATTTAAAAAGGCCTCTAGATAAGGTGGTGCAAAAACAGTTGTTCCAGCATAAGGACCAGACCAGTTACTTTGAACCCCCGGTCCACAATATTCACTGATGTAAAACTCGTAGCTGGTTCCAGAATTTAGGCCGCCTACTCTTAGTGATCCAACCATTGTTGTATCGTAGTTTGTAGTTGGACTTCCTTGTGTAAATCCGGCCGGGCCCCAGTTAATAAACCATGGCCCTGAGCCATTTGCAGTCCAATTGACTGTAATACTATCGCCGGTAGCCATAGCAAAACCAATAAATGATGGAGAAGGACAAGCCGGTGGAGTAAACCTTAATAATTGACCTGTTACTACAGAATCAATTGTTGCTGTTTCTACCAAATTGGAACTTGTAACTGTACCAGTATTTATACCTGAAATGGATAAAAATGTATTTAATCCAGTTAACCCAATTGACGCTGTTGGGGAGCTGGGTGTTTTGAGATTGTTATCGTAAATAAATTCAATCTCATTTGTTGTTTCGTACAGTTTCACTTGAAATGAAACTGTAGAATCTGAGGATAACCAGTTCCACTCGAAATTTTCCCATTCGAAAGTGAAAACCCTGTTTGGGGCGCTTCCAGTTATTTCGTAATAGGCTTTGGAGGCAGAATTTGGAGCTGATCCATCCAAGTCGTCCCAAAGTGGGGCTACTAATGGCCTGGAAGTCGCGCCAATTCCATCTAAATCATTACCATGATTTGTTGGCGCATTCTCGTTAAAGGATATAAATCCATTGGAAGATGCTACAATAGTATCATAGCTGATTCCTTCAAAAAAGAAATCGAAGCCAAGGCCAATTGTTTCAATACCGCCATCTGCTTCAATGCCTGGCACATTGGTAGCTGTTGAGCTAATTGTGGTGTAGGTATTACCATTTGAAACTGTTAGGGAGTAGTCTCCGGCTTGTGCCGAAGCATAGTTTGTTGAGGCTAAAAGGCACAAAATGCCCAGCCCAAATCGTATGAATCGCTTCATCGTTTAAGAAATTAGAGTTAGTCTTACAAATGTCAGTAAAAGTTCTGGTTAATCCTATTAACTTATCTCCAAGGAAACGATAAAATTTTTCAAAATATTGATAATCAATAGTCTATTGTCGATTCAAGTCAAGTTTTTAACATTTTCAGATTTTCTTAAGTTTCTGGATTTAAAAAACTGAATTGACTGATTGTTGGTTTCAAAATATTTTCCAATTAAAAGCAATTTTATTAATCTGAATTTAGGCTTTGCTTAGTAACTTGGCCAAAATTTATTTTGATGATTAAAAATCTGATTTTTGATTTTGGTGGAGTATTATTACCGATCAGTGAAGCGAAGACCAGAAAGGCTTTAAAGGAATTGGGCGCCAAAAAATCACTAGAGGAGGATAGAGAACTTTTTAATCAATATGAAAAGGGAGAAATCACTTCAAAGGAATTTGAAACTGGAATTCAGCTGCACTTATTCCGAAAGGTTTTTTTGGATGATATTGACCAAGCTTGGAATGGATTAATTGATTCTAAAATTAGCCCAGAAATTATTGAGCTTTTAAAAGGAAAAAAAGACAAATACCGCATTTTTCTGCTTAGTAATACAAATGAGCTGCATATAAAAGCGATAAAAGACAGTTCGGGAATCTTTTTGTATTCCAATTTTCTTCGTCAGTTTGAGAAAACTTATCTCAGTTATGAAATAGGGATGCGAAAACCAGATGCAGAAATATTTGAAAAGGTGTTAAAAGACAATGAGCTTGAGGCTGATGAAACCTTTTACATAGATGATTCTGAACAGCATATTTTAAGCGCTGAAAAACTAGGAATTCATACTTGGCATTTTAATCCTGAAGAGGATGATATTAACGATCTTGACAAAGTTCTATCAAAACTCCATTAGTTGTTTTTGGGTGTAAAAAAGCAACCAATTTATTATCGGCTCCATTTTTAGGCTCTTTATTTAACAGGGTAAAACCCTCTTTCTCAAGCCTTTTCATTTCCGATCGGATATCTTCAACTGCAAAAGCTATGTGATGGATTCCTTCGCCTCTTTTTTCGATAAACTTGGCGATGGGACTATTTTCGCTTGTAGCTTCTAGAAGTTCAATCTTATTTGGTCCTACTTCAAAAAAAGAAGTTTTTACACCTTCACTTTCCACGGCTTCGGTCTTATAATGTTCCTTTCCAAAAAGGCTGGCAAACAAAGAATTTGAATTTTCTAGATTTTTTACAGCTATGCCTATATGTTCAATTTTGTCCATTCTAAATTTCGTTTTAGTCGAATTTTTGCATTTCTACAAGGCGTTTATAAATCCCATCCTTGTCCAATAATTCTTGGTGGTTTCCTCTTTCCGCTATCCTTCCTTCGTCCATTACCACAATTTCGTCTGCATGTTGAATAGTGCTCAAACGGTGCGCTATTACCAAAGAAGTTCTGTTCTTCATTAACTTAAATAAAGCATCCTGAACAAGCTTTTCACTTTCCGTGTCTAATGCGGATGTAGCTTCATCTAGAATTAAAATTGGTGGGTTTTTTAAAACCGCTCTTGCAATGCTAATTCTTTGCTTTTGCCCTCCACTTAATTTGGAACCACCGTCACCGATATTGGTGTCGTATCCCTCCTCCATTTTTTCAATAAACTCATGGGCGTTGGCTATTTCAGCAGCAGCAATCACCTCTTCCCTGGTAGCGTCCGGTTTTCCTAAAGCGATATTATAATGGATGCTCTCATTAAATAACAAAGACTCTTGAGTTACCATTCCCATTTGCCCTCTTAAATCTTTTAACCTAATATTTTTTAATTCGATTCCATCCAACCGAATGCTCCCTTCCTCCACATCATAAAAGCGCGGAACAAGATTACTCAAGGTCGATTTTCCACTTCCTGATTGGCCAACTAAAGCCAGCATTTTCCCTTTTTCTACTTCCAGATTAATATTGCTGAGTACTCTTTTATCCCCATAGGAAAAATTGAGATTTTCGAAAACCAAGGAGTTCTGGAATTGTGCAAATGGCTGCGAATCTGGATTGTCTTGAATAGGGTTTTCGGCATCTAATATTTCAAAAACTCTATCTGCACTAGCATTTCCCCTTTGTACATTATTGGAGGCTTTTGAAAGTGCTTTTGCTGGTGGAATTATTTGATAAAAGAAAAATATATAAGCTATAAAAGCACTGCTTTCAAAACCATTGTCTTCCAAAACCAAACCGCCGCCATACCAAATAATGATGGCCATTACCAACACGCCTATAAATTCACTTATAGGAGAAGACATATCATTTTTACGCATTACACTATTCATCAACCGAAAATAAGTACCTATTGTCTTATCAAATAAGTTTCTTTTTAATTCTTCAGCATTAAAGGCCTTTATAACCTTAAGTCCAGAAAGGTTTTCTTCTGTTTGGGACATTATTTCACCCATTTTAATTTGGGCTTTTGTTGAGGATCTTTTTAAGCTTTTGCCTATGAATGTTATTACTAATGCTACAACGGGTAATAGGATAAAGACAAAAACGGTAAGCTCGGGGCTCATGGTGAGCAAAATAATAAGTGAGGAGATAATCATTAGAGGTTCTCTAAAAATCATTTCAATGATCATAAGTACAGACCACTCAATCTCCTTTAGGTCCGTTGTCATTCTTGAGATTACATCCCCTTTTCTTTGTTCTGTGAAAAACGAAATTGGCAGTTCCAAAATCTTGTCGTGCAAGGCTTTTCGGAGATCCTTTGTTATCCCATTTCTCAATGGAGTAATAGCATATAAGGCTAAGTACCTAAATAAATTTTTTAAGAAAAATGCTATAACAATTAAAATACAGAGGTAAAACAATGCGGCAACTTGTCCATTTTCTGCAATCCTAATTCCTACCTCATAGAATAGAGTTTCTTTTGCAAAATCTATAATGTCCATAAAATCTCCACTATAAACTGGAGCAACTAATTCTTGTTCCTGGTTTTCAAAAATTACCTCTAAAACAGGGATTACCAACCCTATAGAAATCAAGGAGAAAAGGATGGCTAAAAAATTGAAAACTACATTTAAGATTACATAAGCTTTATAAGGCTTTGCATATCCTAAGATTCTATAAAATGGTTTCATTACCACAAAGGTAATTAGTTATTGTACATGTTTTAGACTTGTATAAATATCGGGCGAAAGCTCTTGTATAAGCACGCTAAAACCAAGATTAACAAATAAAAAAAACTCTGCTTTAGAATAAATTCCTTTGCAGAGTTTTTCACCTCTAGACTAATTGTTAATTTTTTTATTCGCAAGACATTTCCAGCTCAATTTGAGAACCAGCACGGTCTGCGGAGGAGGCGTATGTTTTTTTAATTATGGAAATATCCATTTTTACTATCCTTAAACCAGCTGGAATATTGAAATAAGAATGGGGCTGAATTATTTTTTTAAATGTTTGGTTACCAACATAATCCATTTTCAATAAAGGTTCGGATCCAGCAGTAAAAAACGACGTTGCAATTGACATTGTAGTGCTATCTGAAAGGGATAAAACGGTGAAAAAATAACATTCATCACTCCCCAAACCTTGCATACTTTCTTTGGGTTCTCTACCATTTTCATACACAATAGCAATCACGTCCTTATCGGTAGCAAAAGATGGAAATACATAGGAAGGCTCTCTTTCAAAAGAGGGTGGATCAATAGCAACCTTAAGATCTTCTGATTTTCTATCTGGATCGCCATATCCTCCTCCATCTTTAGGTTTTACCAAAAAATGAATATCGTTGGCATAAACGGTTGCGGCATCCACCTCATAAAACTCGGTAGGAGTTAGGGTATAGCTGTAAATATTTGGAGCTTCATTTGTCATTTTAAGGGTGTCGTTGGAGTTTTTCCAAGCTTGGGCTCCGGTACCATTTGTTAATGGATGAGTTGCTCCGTGTTCTGCTGGGCTCCAAGTCCAGATGTATAAATCCTCCCCGTCTGCCGCCGCAGTTTGTAGATTCACAACATGGTCCAAAGAAGCATCTAATTTGCTGATGTCTACAATTATTTTTAGAACCTCATCCGGCTTAATATCTTCTGCTGGTTCGGTTGTTACTTGTGCATGTAAGCCAAAAGAGAAAAGGCCAAAAACACAAAGGCTTAGGTATTGAATTGTATTTTTCATAATTACAATCTTCTAAAAGTGTAGATATAAGAAGCGTAGACTCCGCCACATGCTTCTTTTTTAATTTTATATCCCATATAAGGATCGATGGACCTTACCATATTTGTTAGGTCCATTTCAATAGTATCTTGAGAAACGCTGTAAAGTGTTAATTGCGAAGGGTATTTTGGGTCGTTTATAGTGTAAATTCCAGAAGCACCAAAAGGATTAGCTGGTTCTTGAGCGTTATCAATTGTATAGGTTTTATTGGAGGTATTAAAACTCATTCCCACCTTATTGGTTTTGGATATAAAATAGTCAGAAATATCCCTTGTTTCTGGAACAGGCAAAGTTTCGTCTACCACCTCAACTCTGTCAATTACCCAAGATCCATTAATACCTTCAACCGTATCAAAACGATCACCAATGCTTTCTGGTTCATCTGGCTTGCAGCCGATAAGGATGGCAAGGCCCAAAATAAGTAGTAAAAAATTAGTCTTTTTCATCATTTCAAAATTTTAGTTGCAACCGCCAGATGGGTTCATTTCAAATACTGTGGATTTTTCAGAAATTGGAAATTGTAAAATCATTCCATTGCAATTCCAAGGATCTGTTCGAACAAAAACATTCTCCTTTTCTATTGCTCCCCATCTTTTTAATTGAGTGATTCGATCTCCTTCGCCAAACATTTCTATTCTTCTTTCATAACGAGCGGCGCTAATAATTTCTGAGGCTGAAGCGCCTGCTGCCAAATTATTGGAAGAATGTCCATAAGCTCTTTCTTTGATGTCATTTACATCTTGAATAGCCATACTTAAATCTCCTCCAGCTTCCGCTAAAGCTTCTGCTCTTAAAAGCTTCATATCTGTAAGATGAAAAACGGGAACATTGAAATAATCTTTATCGAACTTTTTGCAAATCACTTCTTCATCTGGAGCTATTCCTTGAACTTCAAAAAATTGAATTATTCTTTTATCTGCTGTATCGGCAACATATATATTATAAAACTCTGTGGTGGCTCGGAAAAGGGGAATTGAATTATTAAAAAATCTATAATTTCCTGTAAATACCCCAGAACGAGCATCGATTAATGGTCCGTCTACAAAGCTTATTACACTCCAAATTGCCTCCGAAGAATTTGCCCCTGATAAAAAACGATCCAAGTCATTTCCTAAACTGTATTTCGCTGTATTAATAATGGTAGTGACTACATCCGCAGCATTTTGGTAATCGCCCATTTGGAACAAAACCTTTGCTTTTAAAGCCCTTGCTGCATCCTTAGTGGCATAAACTCCGTTTTCCTCGGGTAGCTGGGCAATTGCATCATTGATATCACTCAATAAAAGGCTAAGGTTTTCAGCTAAAGTGCCTCTTCCATCTAGTCCAGATACAGGATTTGTTTTATAAACAATACCCAAATGGCTATTATCGGCTGTGAACCCCGGTGGCTGTGCATATAATTCCATTATTTTTTGGTGGCTGAGTGCTCTTAGGAATTTGCATTCTCCATCAATCCTTAATTGTTCGGAAGCCGAAAATGAATAGTCATCCAAAATCTCAATAATTCTATTTGCCCTGAAAATTCCAAAATATGGATTTCCGTAAAAACCATTTGTTGAAGTATTGAAAAAAGTAGTGTGGTGATTATAAACCTCCATTAAATCATTATTCCCTTGTGGAGCTCTAACATCATCACCCATAACATCGGCTAGGCCTTGTGCTCTTCCGCCTAAAAAATTTGCGGTAACATCATAAACTCCGTTCAGAAACTTTAAAACATCATCGTCCGTTGCTAAAGCATCAGCTTCTTCTAAACTTGATCCTTCTGGTTCAAATTCCAATATCTTTTCACATGCTGTTATGGAAAGAAGGACGGCCGCGAAAAATGCTATATTTTTTATCGTTTTCATCTTTATTAGAATGTTAAGTTGATAGTAAAAGTGAAGGTCTTCTCCTGGGGAGGAGTTAAGTAGGAAATATTCGGACTCATATTTCTATCTGTAGGATTTTCAAAATCCCTGGCAATCTCCGGATCAATTCCCGGGTAATTCGTAAAGGTTAAAAGATTAGATCCAGTAAATGAAATTCTACAAGAAGATAATTTCATTCGCTCCACCATTTGCCTAGATAATGTATAACCAATGGTTAGGTTTCTAAGTCTGGCATAACTGGCATCATGCAGCCATAAATCTGTATTTATCCATGGAGTTGTGGAGCCCAAATTGGCAGCGTCCAACGTTAGTTTTGCATAAGTTGCCTCATCCCCTGCTTCTTGCCAACGATCAAAAATTTGGGTTGTTTTATTCCATTCATCTACTACTCCAAGTTGTCTTTTGGAAGATGAATCGTAAATATTACCTCCTATAGAATACACAAAAAGAAAGTTTAAGTCAAATCCTTTATATCTAAATGTATTTGTAATCCCGCCTATAGCGTCTGGTAAAACTTTCCCTACGGCCACACGATCTTTAGGATCCCAAGTCCTTGTTTCTTCGCCATTAATATCCAAATAAACGGGTTCTCCAGTTTCTTGATCCACATGGGAGAAGCGAACCAAAAAGTTTGTTCCTACTGGTTGTCCAATTACGGTTCTCGTATCATTTGTTCCACCGGATACCGCATCTTCACTATAGCCTCCAATGCTTACTAATTCGTTGTAATTATAAGCTACATTAAAATTAGTGGTCCATTGAAATTCACCAACCAGGTTTCTACTAGTAATGGAAAATTCCACCCCTTCATTTAAAATTTCACCTACATGATCCCAATAAGTCCCAGAACCATTGTACCTTGGTGGTGAGATACTTAAGAATACATCCTTGGATTTTTTATGGTAATAGGCAATTTCTCCAACAATTCTGTCCTCTAATAAGCCATACTCCAAACCAATGTCAAAAACGGTGGCGGATTCCCATTGAAGGTCTGGATTTTCCAATAGACTTGGGTAAATAATTGGACTGTTATTATAACCTGTATTGTTTACCGCATAAATACTTCTCCAGGCATTTGGAGGCAAACCATGGCCCGCCATGCCCGGCCATCGTACGAACCAGATCAAGGTTGATCACAAGGGCCAGCCCAAGCAACAGCAAGGGCAGGGGCCACGTACCGGGCCAGAACGGCAGTGCCAGAATCGACAGAAGCAAAAGCCCCGCAACCGCGGCACGCACCCGTTCCACCATTGATGTATTGAGGTCGTCCGTCAGCCCCTCGCGCGAGATCATCAGCCGGGCCCAAGGCAGGGCGCG
>CAKZNE010000172.1 GCA_937129395.1 uncultured Cryomorphaceae bacterium
TACCAATTGGGCAAAGAATGATTTTGATGGAGCCAAGGCTTTTATTGAAGGACTCAACGCTCCTGCACCTCATGTTCCTGCTACCAATCAAATCAATAACGGAACTCCTGGAGCCCCCGCAAATGATTTGGGTAGTAAGACCTATAAGGAACTAATGACCACAGATGATGGTGTGAAGTTTCTGACCAACCTTCAGAAATCAGATACGGATGCTTTTAACGCTTTGAAAAAAGCAAGTTATCCAGGATAAGAAACCTCTGAAATTCATAATTGAGTAAAGCAATAATTAAAGAACAATTCAAAAATTGAAGAAAATGAAAAATAGTTTTGCATTAAGCCTTTTATCGGCTTTGTTTTTAGCCTTCTGTATTGGAACCGGTGTGTCCATGACGGCAGAAATGATTGAACCGGGCATCAGCTTGAATCCAATGATTCCAGCTGCTATTTATTTAGCGACTACTGCCATTCCAAAACCTAAGAATGTCTTAGGTGCTGTAACCGTAGAAATATGGACGGATTATATAATTTCGGAATTGTGGAAGGAAAATGAGTTTCTAAAACGAGCCTTTAATGATGATCAATATGTATTGTCGGGTTCTGTAGTTCATATCCCGCAAAGTGGTGGAAGACCGACAATTGTAAAGAATAGAAGTTCGTTCCCTGCTACAGCTGTAAAAAGGGCTGACACGGATTTAACCTATGCCTTGGATGTTTATACTTCAGATCCTACCCATATACCAAATGCTGAATTAATGGAAATATCCTACGATAAGATTGATTCTGTTTTAGGAGAACACATGGCTAGCCTGAAGGAGACTATTGGCGATGAGATGCTTTACAAATGGGCGGCAACAGCAGCTGGAGCAATTTTAAGAACAACAGGAGCGGCTGTTGGTTCTCACACTGGATCTGCTACTGGAAATCGTAAGATTTTTGTGAAGGAGGATTTGAAAGCGATGCAAACCAAATTCAATAAGGATAATGTTCCTAAGAAGGATCGTGTGGCTCTTTTTGATTCTGAGCTTTTAAGCCAATTGCAGGATGATGAAGATTTGAAAAAAAGAGATCGTTCTATGGAATTGGACATGAAAAACGGTGTGATCACAAGGCTTTATGGTTTCGACATCATGGAGCGTTCGGATACCACTATTTATGACAATACCGGAACTCCAGTACCTAAGGCAGTTGGTGCAGCAGGAGCAGCAGCAGATAATGCTTCGGTTCAATGCTGGCAAAAAAATAGTGTAGCTCGTGCCATTGGAACTACAGACTTCTTCGAAGATCTCCAAAATCCATTGTATTACGGTGATATCTATTCTGCCTTAGTAAAATTCGGTGGAAGGTTAAGAAGAGCTGATAACAAAGGTTTAGGAGCCATTGTGCAAGATGCAAGCGCATAATCACACTCGTTTATGTTGATTTCAAGGTGGAAGGCCTTGGTTAATACTTAGGTCTTCCACTTATTTCACTCACCAAAAAAATTGAAAGTTTTGAATAAAAAAGAAAGAATTGGGAAAGCAAAAGATTGCTTCCAAGCCGACAAACAAGGCAAGTACGATGAGCTACACGTGACCTCAGATGGTCAATGTTTTGGAAGTGATCATGTAGCCTTTGAGCATCAAAAAACGGTTGACAAAACCGAAAAGGTGATCAAGGTAAAACGTGATGATATTTCTGAAGAACGATTATCTGCTGCTGAAGTGATTGACCTAATTGCACATGCTGATTCTGCTGAAGAATTAGAAGCCTTGGTAAAAGGTGATGATCGTAAGACTGTGAAAGAAGCAGCTGAGAATCGTTTAGAGTTATTAAATAAAGATCAGGATTAGTCATGGCTAGACCTGATGTAATCATAACACTCGGAGCTGGCGGCCTGGGAAGGATAGTGGCCACCGAGGACGGTACCTGCGGCATCATTGTAAGTGGTGTCGCTGTTGCCGGAAAATTTGCACTGGACGATGTGTTTTTCGTCCAATCGTTACAACAAGCGATTGATCTTGGTATTACCGCAGCTTACGATGTGGAGAATACATGTTTAGCTTACCGTCATATTGCTGATTTCTACGATCAGGCAGCTGTAGGAACTAAGCTATTTGTTATGGTGGTAGCCAAGACTACTACAATGGCTAATATTTGCCTAAAAACAAATGCCTACGCTAAAAAACTTCTTACTGAAGGTAATGGTGAGATTTGTTTTTGGGGCATCACAAGAGTACCGGATGATGCTTATGAACCATCCTATACAGATCAATTAGATGATGATATTACCGCTGCTATGACCAATGCCCAGGCATTGATTGTTGAAGAATTCGCAGCTCCTTATCATAGACCATCGAGAGCGATTATTGAAGGTATGGATTGGCAAGGAAATGCCGCCACAACTTTAGATTTACGAACCAATAACCAAAATGGGGTTGCCCTGGTAATTGGTCAAGATACTGGAGATGCTGAAGCGCATGAATCCGCTGGAAATTATGCTTTTGTAGGATATGTGATGGGAAGACTTTCAGCCATCAGCGTTCAACGTAATATTGGCCGAGTGAAAGATGGAAATCTGACTAAAACTAAAATTGGTTTTAGTAACGGCGGAACATTGGCCTCAATCGATGAGCTGAATCAGAATACATTGAATGATCTAGGTTTCATTTTCGCATGGAAACATGCCGGTAAGGCTGGATACTTTTTCAATGATGATCATGTGGCAACAGAGTTGACAAGTGATTATTCCTCATTAGCACGTGGTAGAACTATGGATAAGGCAGCTCGTATTATTAGGGCTGTATTGGTAGACGAGCTGCTTGATGATTTGGAGGTGGATGCTGCTACTGGAAAACTTCCTGTTTCTGTGATCAAGGAAATCCAAGGAAATATGGAGGATGCTATCAATACCAATATGACCGCCAACGGTGAGATTAGTGGTGCGGCTATTTACCTAAACCCGGATCAAAATTACCTCGGTACAGACACCATTGCAACGGAGCTGAAGATCACACCAAAGGGTACCAACCGTGCGCTTACTGCTCTTCTTGAATATACAAACCCTTTAAATAGCTAAAAGATGATTAACGGAACGGAATACGCCTGGGAAGATATTCAAGTGAAACTTCCCTATTCCCCAAATCCTTTAGAAGGTATTATTGGGATTAGCTATAAGACTGCTAAAGAGCATAAAAATATCTATGGCCGTGGTTCCAAACCAGTGGCTAGAGGTAGAGGCAGAAAGACTTTTGATGGATCCATTAAAATCCTGCAATCGACACTTGAAGCTTGGCAAGCTGCATTACCAGTAGGAAAGGATATTACAGATGTGAATATTCCTGTAATACCGGTAGGATATGCTCCTGAAGCAGGACTGGCCACTACCGACATGTTACAGCATGTTCGGGTGAATGAGATTCCAAAAGGAATGGAAGAAGGTGATACCAATATGGAAATCGAACTTCCACTTACCATTGGAAATATTTTGTATAACGTTTAATAAAAATCAACATGTCTGAAGTAAAACGCCCAACAGAGGCACAGATAAAGTCTTGGAAAAAGGAGCATAATGCTATTTTTCAAATTGAGGTTAATGGTGGTATTGTGATTCTACGTCAACCAAAAATGGTGGACCTAGAGAGAGCAATGGCATCGGATCCCAAAAAGAAAAAGCCTATGAATTTCAATCGTTCGATTGTTACCAATTGCAAGCTTTACGCTGATCCGGGTATGATCGAGGATGAAACCACTTTTCTGGCCGTATGTTCCAATATCGATGAGATAGTGGAAGTTGCCGATGCGACTGTAAAAAAGTTGTAGCAGAGTTTGAGGTAACAGCCGATACGCCATTGTATCGGCTGATTCTCGCTCAAGTTCGGTATTACTACAAAATCCCATTTCCTGAAAAGGAACTTACAGAGAATCAAATTATTCAGTATTGGCAGGATCTAAATTGGATCCGTAAGCAAGAAGCCAAAAACGAATTCGTAAATATCCCTAAACAACAATGAAAATAAGCGAGTGGCGATTAAAAATGTCAGGAAACGTAGAGCAAAAGCTTGCTAAGGTTTCAGGTATGGCTGATAAAGTTCGCCGCAAGTTCATTGGTGTTCAGGATAATATTATTAGGGCCAAAACAAATATGAGGGACTTTGCTAATGAAGTCCCTTTTTTAGGTCGAGCATTAGACCTTCTTAAAAATCCATTTGCACTTATCGCCGCTGGAAGTTTGGTAGTAGGAACTGCTTTAGGTTTTGGAACCAGTAAAGCCCTGAAATATGAGCAGGGCATGGCAAAAATAAATGCCACTGCACAACTTACCGGCGATCAACTGGAAATCCTTCGAGGTAGGCTGCTCGATGTAAAAGGAGTACAACCGGATAGAGTACCTGAAGCTTATGAGGCCATTCTATCCCAAGTAAATGACTTGGGGCTTTCTATGGATATCCTTGAAACGGCCATTAAGGGATCAAGAGCAGGGTTCACTGATTTGGATATCGTTTCTAAATCATTAGCTAAAACATTATCAATTGTAGGAAAAGAAAATACCAATGCCCAGGAGGTATTGGATACCTTCTTCAAAGCAAAAGAGGTAGGAGCTGGAGAATTTAAAGACTTCGCAGAATATGTTCCTGGACTAATTGCAGCTGGTAAAAACTTAGGTATAGAATACAAAGAAGTAACCGGTCTATTTTCCTTCATGGCCACTCAATCAAAGGATGCAGCTAGAGCTACAACATTACTGGAAAATGCATTCTCAGCACTTTCTAAAAAAGACATTCTCCAAGGCCTTGAAACTTCAGGTGTAGATGTATTTAATACCGATGGATCCATTAGGAGGATGGATGAAATATTCATTGCCTTAAAATCCAAATTAGATGGTTTCAGTTCCAAAGAACGGATCAACTTTTTGGATAAAATAGGATTGAGAGATGTCCAGGCTAAAGAGGCAATTTCCATTCTTACTGGAGATGTTGAAAAATTAACAGGCATGCTGGATGCAACGGCAAATGCTGTTGGTTCCACCAAAACCGCTCTTGAAAATACTCAAAACCCTCTACAAAATTGGCAGGATTCTACAGCTATGCTAAATCTTAGCCTTACAAAATTGGGCTATACTTTATTGCCGGCAGTAACCATAGCGGCTCAAGTATTAGGTACCATATTCGGGTGGATGGCAGATAATAGTGACCTAGTTATGGCAGCATTGGTTGGCCTTGGTGGCGGGATGGTAGTAGCTGCTATTTCCACAGGAATGCTTACAACTGCCGTATGGGCTAATACCATTGCTTGGCTTGCCAATCCTATGGTATGGATTCCTGCTCTATTAATGGCTTTGGCAGCTGGCGTGGTTTACCTCTACAATGAGTTTGAAGTTTTTAGAGGAATTCTTTGGGGTTCTTGGGAAGCATTAAAGGGATTTAGCAAGCTAATTGGGAATGTAATCTTAGGAACAATAGAAGATTTATTGCAAGGCATTGGCGGATTGGCTAAGGCTATTTGGCAATTTGTTACGGGCGATTGGGATAAAGCATGGGAAACTGCTAAGCAGGCTGGTAATGATTTATTTCTTATGGATATGCAGGATCAATTGGTTAAGGATGCTGGAAATCTTGGGGTCGATGTTGGTATTGCGTATAAAAAAGGAATTGCAGATGTTCCTTTGGACTCCGATGAAACTTGGATGGAAAAATTAGGAGTAAAAGTACCCACTGGAAATGGAAGCATGGTTCCTACTGGAACCTCCGGTAATGGAGGCGCCGGAACGGAAAGTGGAAATTCCAATATTCAAAAAGGTTTATCCGGAATATCTGGTGGTGGTAAGTCTGTGAAAAATGTAACAGTAACCATTGGAAAATTAGTGGAGCAAATCACAATTGAAGCGAAAGACACTAAGGCTCAAGCTCAAGATTTAACTAGAATGGTGGAGGAAGCTTTAATCCGTGCGATTAGAGGTGGTGAATTAGCAATTTCAAACGAATATTAAGATGGCTGAATTCAACATCATAGATCTTAACCAAACATTTTT
>CAKZNE010000173.1 GCA_937129395.1 uncultured Cryomorphaceae bacterium
ATGCTCATAGTGATCCATCACTTTGTTACTGTATGCCATAATTGATTCTCTCTAATTTAATGATAGATTTAGTGTGCTGCCCATTGTACCGCGTTTAGGTCAATACCATCCTGATACATTTCCCAGAGTGGTGACAATTCACGTACTTTTGTAACAGCATGACGCACTTTAGCAATAACCGCATCTATGTCTTCCTCTCTAGTAAAACGACCAATGCTGAAACGTATGGAACTATGTGCCAGTTCATCGCTCAGACCCAAAGCACGTAATACATAACTAGGCTCAAGGCTGGCAGAAGTACAGGCACTGCCAGAAGATACCGCGATATTTTTCATGGCCATAAGTAAAGATTCACCTTCAACATAATTAAAGCTGATATTGAGAATGCCTGGAATCTGGCGGTCAAGATCACCATTAAGATAAATAGCCTCCATATCTTTGATGCCATTCCACAAACGATCCCGCAAACGGGTAATATGTGCTGCATCCGTAACCATTTCCTGTTTCGCTACGGCAAGTGCTTCACCCATGCCAACAATTTGATGGGTAGGCAGCGTACCGGAACGCATACCACGTTCATGACCACCACCATGAATTTGTGCTTCCAACCGAACTCTGGGTTTACGACGAACATAGAGCACACCTATGCCCTTGGGCCCATAAATTTTATGGGCGCAAAAACTCATCAGGTCTACCGGCATGGTTTGCAGATTAACAGGTATTTTACCAACCTTAAGAAAATTCGACTTAGAGTTACACAATCTTACACCAATGAAACGCTATGATGCGTTGATGAAAGCAATTACAGGCGAACTAATCGGGAATTCTTATGAGTTGCGTTTGATGGGCATTGATGAAATTCTAGTTAAACATGATTCTCCACTTTTAGAAGCATGTAATACAAGTTTCCAAGTACATTTACAAGTAGCTCCTAAGGATTTTGTCAAAATGTACAATATGGCACAAGTTTTGGCAGCGCCTGTCATGGCTATTGGATCTAATTCTCCTTTGGTTTTTGGTAAAAGATTATGGCATGAATCTAGAATTGCCATGTTCCAACAATCTATTGATACAAGATCCACACATGATCATGTTCGAGACCAATCACCAAGGGTAAGTTTTGGAAATGGGTGGTTACAAGATTCTGTACTCAATATTCACAGAGAAGATATTGCTGGTGCAGTAGAAACTTACGACCTAATGTCTAAAAAGTATTTTACCCACGCTACCCCAACCTTATTTAATGCCGGTACCCCAAAACCACAAATGTCTTCCTGTTTTCTTTTAACCATGAAGGACGACAGTATTGATGGGATTTATGATACTTTAAAGCAATGTTCTAAAATTTCCCAGTCTGCTGGTGGAATAGGTTTATCTATACATAATGTAAGGGCTACCGGTTCCTATATTAGAGGAACAAATGGCACCTCCAATGGAATTGTACCCATGTTGAGAGTGTTTAACGACACGGCTAGATATGTAGATCAAGGTGGTGGGAAAAGAAAAGGATCTTTTGCTATTTACTTGGAACCATGGCATGCAGATATTTTTGAATTTCTGGATTTAAAGAAAAATCACGGAAAGGAAGAAATGAGGGCAAGAGATTTATTTTATGCGCTTTGGACACCAGATCTTTTCATGGAAAGAGTGAAGGAAAATGGAGAATGGACTCTTATGGATCCAAACGAGTGCCCAGGCTTGGCAGATGTTTATGGCGATAAATTTAAAGCTCTTTACACCAAATACGAACAGGCAGGAAAAGGACGTAAAACCATTAAGGCCAGAGATCTTTGGCAAAAAATTACGGAATCTCAAATTGAAACGGGTACACCTTATATGTTGTATAAGGATGCGGCCAATGAGAAAAGTAACCAAAAGAACCTTGGAACGATTCGCTCTTCAAACCTTTGTACCGAAATTATTGAGTACACAGCACCGGATGAGGTTGCCGTATGTAATCTAGCTTCTCTAGCCTTGCCGATGTATGTGGAAGATGGCGCATTCAATCATCAAAAACTATATGAAGTAACCTATAAGGCTACAAAAAACTTGAACCGTATTATTGACGGAAATTACTACCCAGTTGCGGAGGCAAGAAATAGCAATATGCGTCACAGACCAATTGGTTTGGGGGTTCAAGGATTGGCAGATACTTTTATTAAATTAAGATTGCCATTTACTTCGGATGAAGCAAAAGCTTTAAACAAAGATATTTTTGAAACTATCTATTACGCATCCCTTTGTGCTTCAAGAGATGAGGCCAAAGTAGACGGTCCTTATGAAACTATTGCCGGTTCACCTATTAGCAATGGAGAATTCCAGTTTGATATGTGGGGTGTTGATGAAAGCAGTTTAAGCGGAAACTGGGATTGGAAAACCTTAAAAACAGAGGTGATGGAACATGGAATTAGAAATTCTCTGCTTCTTGCTCCAATGCCAACAGCCTCAACTTCTCAAATCTTGGGAAATAACGAATGTTTCGAACCTTATACCTCAAACATTTACACGAGAAGAGTATTGTCTGGTGAGTTTATCGTAGTAAACAAACACCTTTTGATTGATCTTGTAGATTTAGGATTGTGGAATGATGATTTGAAAAATGAAATTATCCGTGCAAACGGTTCCATCCAACATATAGATATTATTCCAAATAACATCAAAGACCTTTACAAAACAGTTTGGGAAATGAGTATGAAGGATATTATTGATATGAGTGCCGATAGAGGAATGTTTATCGATCAGTCTCAATCATTAAATCTTTTTGTAGAGAACGCAAATATTGGAAAGATGACCTCCATGCATTTTTACGCTTGGGAAAAAGGCTTGAAAACGGGAATGTACTATTTGAGAACAAAAGCAGCAACCGATGCAATTAAGTTTACGGTTCAGAAACAAGCAAAATCTCAGGTAGAGCCAGTAACGGATGCCAAACAAACTGAAAAGATCCAAGAAAAAGAGAATTTGGAAAAAGCTGCAAATGTTGGTGAAAATAGGGTAGCAGAAATGGCGAAAGCTGTTCAAACGTATACCGCTGAGGAAACATTGGCTTGTTCAATTGATAATCCAGATGATTGTGAGGCTTGCGGCTCATAAGAATCGAGATATAATTATATTAGAGGGCTGCAATTTTTGCGGCCCTTTTTTGTTTTGGCTATGATGAATTCTGTCTTTAAATCAACACCTATTTTTTTACTAATTTTTGCCTGGATGCCTAAAGTAGTTTCTGCTCAGGAGCAAGGACCAGCAAAGATGGTATTGGATATTCTTAGTCAGAAAGAAAAGGTTGAGATTGAATTTGAGAACCTACAACCTGGAGCATGGGAGGCCTTATCCTATGTTGAGGATAATGGAGGAGAATTTGTAGAAGAAGACCTTTTGGAGGCCGTTCCTGATTATTATAATTTTTCAGATTCAACGGTCATTATTAAGTTGGTAAATCCAAATGACTATAACGATTATGGAATTCAGCTGAATTTAAAATATAAGGTTCTAGGCAATGAACTTGTGCTTTACGATAAAAAAGGAAAGGAAAAAGACCGGTGGCAGTTTCTGTATTTGGATACTAATTATTTGGCTTTGGATATGGGCGGGTTAAGAGTGTTTTTCACCAAATCGCCACCACAAGAATAAAAAAAAACTAAAATGAGTATTGACCGTCAAAATTTGGAGATTGCAAAAATCCAAAAGGAAATTGAGAACTATTTGAGTTTGGGAAGCACCCAAATGATTTTTGATTATCAAGAGAATAATAATGTGCTTCGTTTGGATGTGATTACTGTAAATCCTCGGCACCATCAATCTTTTTTGTTTCATTCTGTTGAGGCTTACGATAAGATCGATGCGTTAAATAAGGTGTTGGAATATGTCCAAAATCACCGAGATAAAAAGAATTCCTACACCCTACAATGGTCGGTAAAAGGTGCGGAGGAACTACATACATCTTATTTTAGAGCAAAGGATATTCCTGAAGCAATAGATAAACTGCACTATGGAAGGGATCCTAACGCAATAACAATATTTAGCGCCGTCCTAAATCCTATTGCTTGATATTTAAAAAATTCCTATATTAAGCTCTGAACAGGGAAATACAAATCAAATTAAAAACAAATGCCTAGAGATGATCGCAGACGGCAAGTAAAACAGAGAGCCAAGAGGATCCGAAAAACCGCTGAAAAAAATGAAAAGGAAACAGCGAAAGATTATTTGCAATACACTCTTGTAGTATTGTTAATTTTAATAATTATCGCTGGAGCAATTTTTATTACTTCAGGCTAAGGATTCTTCGTCATTAATGTTTTACAACAACATTAATGTTTGAGTTTTGGCAATTCTACACATAGAATATTGAACAGACCGATCGTTTTTTTAATTAGGAACTGAAAAAGAAATCGCACTGTATTGGAAAAAACAGCATCAAATAAACTGCAGTAGTGGCAAAAATAACCCCGCTGTAGAGATGTTCTCCGAAATTATTGGTAAGTCCAATCTAGCCAGCTAAGTAGAATTAAAACAAGAATTAACTGCACCGACCTATTATAAGAATGGGTCGGTGCTCATTATTTTCTCCCTAAGTACATCAATTTGGTTTTTAATTCGAATAAAGAATCGATTTCTTTCTTTCTCCGATAAATTATCGATTGAAGCCGCCTTTTTTATTTGCCCATCTAAATATTCACTTACATCTGTAGTAAGTTCTGGGTCCGTTGTAGAAAGGTAATTTATCCCAGCGTAGGGCATAAAGTACATGATGTTATTTTCTCCGTATTTGGTCATGATATGATTGTCCATTAATAATATTTCATGGAAATACATGGAGTAGCTGGCGCTTGAGAAAACTTCCCGGTTAACCGCATGAAGCTTCTTACCATTTAAAGCTTGTTTATAAATGATTTTCATCATTTCCTTAAACTCATCACAAATTTCAAGCGCTTCTTCTTTGCTGCTAAAAAATCCAGCTTCATAATAATATTCAATTTGGTTTATGATGCTTCTAATGGTGGTTTCACCCCAAATTTCCGTGGTGTTAATTCTACTAAAAGCTTCATATTGTTGGTAAGCGATGTCTACAATATCTTCCGGAATCATGGACAAATTATAATTCTGGCCATCGATTTTGTCAATACCATAAACCGATTTTAGCCAGACATATATTTTAAAAGCACACAACTTTGGCAAGGCGTACAAATAAAATACTGGGATATCCTTGGCTTGATAATAAATCATGTGGTTTCGCTGTGCTTGAACGAATTTTAAATTATCCAAGCTACTCTGCATATAATCCCTATACTGATCTATACTGGTTATAAAAGGCTGACGATGAAATACGGCGCTATTGTCGCTATGTCCAGCTATAGAAGCCAAGGAAACTCGATATTCGTTTGCTAATTTTACAGCCTCATCAAAACTAAGGGCAGTATCACCCCTCATTCGTCTGTAAGCAGAATCTTGGCTAACATTTAATACATCGGTAATTACATCTACAAGCGTGTGGTTTTCTGAGATTTGCTGCTTTAATTTTTCTAAGAATACGAGTTGAAAGTTTCTTTGTTCCATTGTTATTGCATAATAATTGAAATTAAATATATGAAATTTTGCAATTGAATTAAGACATGTCCAATTTCATTTGTGATTTAATCATGTCAATGAGGTTTGGGTTTGGAATATATCATCCTTTGAATTAATTTATACAATTTCCAGAAAACCCTTTGCGAATTTTCGTTTTACTTCTTGCTTTAGTTTTATCTGCTTTGCCACTCAAACAAAAAGAACTCAAAAATGAGAAATTCAAAAAATTTGATTTTAGTACTAAGTTTATTAGTAAGCCCATTTTTAAAAGCACAAGAAATCCCAGTAATTGAGGATAGGGAAACGGCTATAATTGAGCCTTTAAGATTAAGCGGACCTAGAGTTGGTATGAGCTATGTGCCGCAAATTAAAGATTTCGGTTTGGCTGAACGATTTGGTGATTCAACTTTCAATCCCAATCCATATGTGGCCCAATTTGGATGGCAATTTGAGTGGAAATACTTTGAAACTAATGGCGGTAGTGCCGGTTTATTTGAGGTTATCCCAATGATTGGAGGTTTGGATCAAGGGGTAATTATTCCAAGTATCAATTTTATTACTGGCTATAGAACCGCAGAAGGATTTGAGTTTGGAGCTGGCCCCAACTTTAGTTTATTAAGCACAGGGTTTTCAGCTGCGGCTGGTTATGCTTTTAAATCTGAACATATGTATTTCCCAATAAATTTTGCTGTTACCAAAAGCAGAGATGGACTAAGATATTCAATGATTTTTGGATTTAGTAAAAGAAGACGTTAACACCCATTTTTTGTATGGTTTGGTTAAAGAGCCCACTATTTTTCGAAATTAGTGGGTTCTTCTTTTTAGCTTTTATACTTTTAAGGAAAATGAACATATGAAATTGGTTTTTAAAATTTTCGCAAGCCTCGTATTGGCTCTAATAGCCATCGTTCTATTTCAAACCCTCAATTTTGAAAATCCGGAAAGTTATAGTCCGGCAACAGCGAAAAAGGTGACAGCTTATCCAAAAGTTCTAGCTGAGGCATTAAGATTTGAAACTATTTCTCATAAACCAGGAATGATTGATGATTCTACCTTTTTGAAGTTCCATGATTTTCTGAAGGAATCATTTCCCCTTGTTCATAGTAAACTAAAACTTGAAAAGATTAATAAGTATAGCCTAATGTATTATTGGAAAGGGTCCAATTCAACTTTAGATCCTTTGGTAATAATGGCTCACCAAGATGTAGTTCCAGCTGATTATTCTACTTTAAGTCAGTGGCATTATCCGCCCTTTGCAGGTAATATCGTTGATGGTTTTATTTACGGAAGAGGATCTTTGGATGACAAAGGGAGTATGATTTCTATACTAAATGCCGCTGAGGAATTACTTGCTGAAAATTTTCAACCAAGTAAAACCATTATTTTTTGTTTTGGTCATGATGAGGAAATAGGAGGGGATAATGGCGCCAAAGAGATGGCTAAAATTCTTGAGAAAAGAGGGATTAAGGCCTTTATGGTATTGGATGAGGGCGGAAATATTGTTAAGGGTATTGTTCCAGGAATTGAATCGCCAGTAGCCTTAATTGGAACATCAGAAAAGGGCTATGTAAGTTTGGAATTTACAGTTGAAACTGCTGGGGGTCATTCCTCCATGCCAAATAAAAAAACGGCTATTGCTGTTCTTACGGATGCGTTGTATCATTTAAAAGAAAACCCAATGCCAAATAGGATAAGTGATCCTCTAAAAGGCTTTATTTCTAGTATTGGCCCAGAACTACCCTTCGTGCAGAAAATGGCATTTGCAAATACATGGCTTTTTAGACCTATCATTTTTGATGTTTATGAAGAATCCGCCTCAGGAACTGCTTTAATTCGAACAACACAAACAACCACCATTTTCCAATCCGGTATTAAAGATAATGTTATCCCAAACCGGGCCAAGGCTGTTGTAAATTTCCGATTATTACCAGGGGATGAGCCAGAAGAAATTCTTCGTCGAGCAAGAGAAATAGTGTCGGATAGTCTCGTTAAAATTAAAATATTTGAAAGCTTTTCAATTCCTGCATCACCGATCAGTGAATATAAAACCCAAGAATTCAGGAGTTTGGGAAATACAATTAAAGGCGTTTTTCCAAATGTTATTGTAAGCCCCTATTTGGTAATCGGTGCTACCGACGCTAGATATTTTTATTCAATAAGTGACTGCGTTTATAGGTTTTCACCCATAGTTTTGGAAAAGGAAGATTTACCAAGATTACACGGAATAAATGAAAGAATAAGTGTTGACGGTTTTGAAAATAGCGTGAACTTTTATGCCACATTTTTGTATAATTTGACAAGAAAAAAT
>CAKZNE010000174.1 GCA_937129395.1 uncultured Cryomorphaceae bacterium
ACCATTGTTTTCCGAATACCATAATCCTCCAAGTGGAGAACCAGTGAAAACCCGATTGTTGGTATCATCAAATTCAATAAAAAACAAACGACCCGTTCCTCGCATCCTGATACTTCCAGGACCACCAGGTCTGCTTGTTGGTCCAATTTCTCTCCAAGGGTTTTGAAGGTCATTATCAAATTTAGCTAATGACCTATTTTTTTGTTTAATAGATAGTTTTGGATTGGAGGGAAGATCCATTTTTCCTACGGCATTCAATACATCGGAATCCTTCCAAACTTTAGAAGAATCAAGGTTTTGAGCACTTAAAACCAAGAAAGGAAAGGATAAAATAAGGAAAAGGTATTTTTTCAAGAGACTAAATTTGGCTACCGCCTTCTATTAGACATTGCACTCAATGCTGTTGCAAAAGCCACACCTATTCCCATTCCTACAAAAAAGCCAAGCCAGATATTATCGATAATAACTCCAACAATAAAACCGACGAAAATGGTTAAGAATAAAATTAAAATAAAGGCCCCTTTTTTTTCCATTTCAATAGAAACTTATAGAATAATTCTTTAAAAACGAATTGCTTAGATCAAATTTCAAATCAATTTTTCGAATTGAAAAACTAAGATACTTATTATTTAAGGAAGGAATTTAGGATTGTGGAAAAAAAGTAACAAAGTTCAAATTAGTCGGAAAAAAAGCTGGGATTTAAGCAGCTTGAAAGGCAGGTAAATTGTATTAATCCTTAATTTAGCATTTGTATGGATACACTGATTTACAATATCTCCAAACTGCTACATATTAGCACTGATGGGGCAAAAAATAAGAGAGGAAATGTATTAGGACTATTCCCAATGACTGAAAATGCATGGTTGAGAATTGCGGGAGATCGCATTCACTCTTTTGGTGAGATGAAAAATTTACCAGATCTAAATTCCTTTGAGAGTATTGATGCAGAAGGTGGGATGATTTTTCCAACTTATGTAGATAGTCACACACATTTGGTTTATTCCGGCACCCGTGAAGATGAATTTGGAAAAAGGCTTCATGGTTATAGTTATGAGCAAATTGCAAATGAAGGTGGTGGTATTTTAAATTCTGCCAAAAAGGTGGCCAATGCTTCTGAAGATGAATTATATGCCGCTGCTGCCATTAGGCTAGAAGAAGTGATGCAACTTGGAACCGGGGCTATTGAAATAAAGAGTGGTTATGGCTTAAGTACTGAAAGTGAGATCAAATTATTAAAAACGGCCAAACGATTGGGGGCAAATTATCCCCTACCAGTAAAAACTACTTTTCTAGGAGCACATGCTTTTCCTGAAAAATTTAAAAATGACCACGATGCTTATGTCCAGTTGATAATAAATGAAATGCTTCCGGAAATTGCCTCCCAAAACCTAGCCGATTATATAGATGTTTTCTGTGAAAAGGGTTATTTCAATGTTGATCAAATGGTGGAAATTCTAGAGGCTGCCAAAAAACACAATATCAAATCGAAACTTCACTTAAATCAATTTAACATCCTCAATTCTATTGAAATAGCGGATAAATACAATGCTTTATCGGTTGACCATTTGGAGGTAATGAGTGAAAATGACATTGAAATATTGGGCAAATCGGATACTATTGCTACCCTTTTACCTGGTTGTAGCTTGTTTC
>CAKZNE010000175.1 GCA_937129395.1 uncultured Cryomorphaceae bacterium
CTATAATTTGAAGGATATAGCGGCACAAATGAGTACCGAAATTAACACCATGGACGAAAGCGTTAAAAGTCGTATTACCAGCAAATGGATTGAAAGTTGGGCTAATTTCAAAGGTTATAAAATTGACAAAAGAATATATTCTCCTCATAATTTTGGAATTCCTCAACACCGAGAAAGGCTTTTCATTATTGGTTCAATTGAAGGCTTACAACATTTTGAAGAATTGATAAGGAAGAAAATGCCACAGCGAGATTTGATAGACTTACTCAAAAGAGTGCAATCTTGGATTCCCTATACTAGACATTTTGGTCCACCGTCAGGTGCATCATCTAAACTAAAAGATGATGTCTATAAATACATTTTCACCATCTTCGGCTTTGGATGTAACTTGGGAGCGAAGCAAACGGTTCGGCATACACAGGGAACTTTGACTGCTAGAATACTTCGGCGTATTAATAAGCAACACATTGACTCCCCAAAAATAGATGCTGCCATCAGAGACATTATTAATAACTACAATCGTTGGGATTTAACCAACTATTGGGGGGAGGGCTCTGATATGATTGTAGATGGTACACACATCGAACTAATTGAAAACAATATGTTAGGTTCGATGCATATTAGATATGGTGCTTATGGTGGCATTGGTCAGATCGTCGCCAACGGAATTTAATTTCAATTTCTCCGGATCACTTAGATCCTGAACTAGAGATTGGTTTTTACTATCCTGCTCAGAATAAAATTGAACTTTAGTTTTTAAGTTGGAATTTTCGAAGCCTACAGAGCCAAAGGCAACAGACCGCAAATAATTTTGTTCTGTGTATTGGAATTCCACAGCTATCCTTTTTTCTTTGGTAATAGGTTGCAAATTTGTGAAAATTATTTCTCCAGCATTATAGTCCATCACATAGTCGAATTGCTGGCCTCTTTTCATAAGGACCCCATCGATATAAACTTTTTCCGAACCCGAGATAATAATTACAAACCTTTCCCCATTGGCCCCAGTTAATTTATAGGGACCTTGATTTCCTTCCTGGCCCGCAAATCTGTTTCGAGTAAATTTCCCTCTGGCAATTCCTCCCTCCAATTGAAAAGGAATACTCTTATCATCCCAAGAGATATCACTGTAAATTCCTGCGCCACTTATACGTTTGTCAAATTTTAAAAAGTAGTTTTCTTTACTGGTAACATTGTAATCTCCGGCACGCAGCAAACCAAAATCTTTATTTTCCAATTCGATATAAACGCGGTCAAACTCACGCAATTGCTGGGAGTAACCATCGCTTTGAACCGGAATATTGTTGTCTGTAATACTGGCTCTAATTTCGGTTCCTTTTCCAAGTTTTCCAGAGAGTTGGAGGTTTAAAGAACTGGTTAGAACTGCATCTTGATTGGATCCAATTGAAATTGCTCTACTGATACTTCCCTTGGAATTTAATCCATCGAAGGGTTTAAAATCGCTTTTGGTTTCAACATCATAAACTTTAGGGTTAAAGGAACTTATACTCGGCAAAATCAGGCTGCTATCCTTATGACTAAAGCTTTGGTTTAATTGTAAGGGAACAGTGGAATAAGTTAGTTTTAAACTGTCTTTTAATGGATTTTTAAAAATTAAATAACTGTAGTTTCTACCCTTAATTTGAAATGGCGGAGTAATTCCATTTTTAGAAAGAGGTCTAAGTTTTATGCTGGAAATTACTACGGGTAAGCTGTCTAGGAGAATACTGTCTATACCTGGACTTAGGATTTTTGTTTTTTCAGAAGTCCACAGCTTTGAATCCTGAGCCTTTAACCCGTTCAGGATTGTAATAAAGAAAAGAAGGCACAAAGAAATTCTCAAGGTTAATTTATTCAGAAAAACTTTCAATATTAGTCACTTATTTCCACTTTTGTGCAAAGCTATTTAGGCAATAGTATAACAAGCTTTTCAAGGCTTTATGATTTTACCCTTTTAATAATACACTTATGAAGATAATATCCTACAATGTAAACGGAATCCGTGCAGCTTTAAACAAAGGATTTGCAGAATGGTTGAAAAGTGCAGATCCTGATGTTATCTGTATTCAAGAAACAAAAGCGCAACCGGAACAAATTGACACTGAACTGTTGGGGCAAATGGGTTATAAGGCCTATATCCATAGTGCAAATAAGAAGGGGTATAGTGGGGTTGCCATTTTTTGTAAAACAGAGCCAGACCATGTAGAAATTGGCTGTGGTATTGAGTATATTGATTTTGAGGGGAGAATTATTAGGGCAGATTTTGGGGATGTTTCCGTGATGAGTGTTTATATTCCTTCGGGCAGTAGCGGCGATATTCGACAGGATTTAAAAATGAAATTTTTGGGAGATTTTCAGAATTACATAAATGATTTGAAAAAGGAAAGGCCCAATTTGATAATTTCTGGAGACTATAATATTTGCCATAAAGCAATTGACATTCACAACCCAGTAAGTAACAAAAAAACATCTGGGTTTTTACCTGAAGAGCGCGAATGGTTGAGTGGTTTTGTTGAAAGCGGTTTTGTTGATTCCTTTAGAGCATTTAATGAAGAGCCTCATAATTATTCCTGGTGGAGCTACCGAGCGAATGCCCGTGCTAATAATAAGGGTTGGCGAATTGATTACCACATGGCCACCGAAAGTTTAAAAGGAAGATTGAAAAGAGCGGCTATTTTGCCCGAAGCCAAACACTCAGATCATTGTCCAATTTTAGTTGAACTAGACTAGGCTTTATCAACAATCTAGTTTTCTTAACTTCTGGTATTAATCTATTTTTAAGATTGTTTTCAGATTAATTTTGCAGCAAACAAAACTGCATTCAATGAAACGTCTTGTCATTTTTTCCATTGTATCTATTCTTGGTCTAGGTTCTTGTGTATCTGGAAGAATTCATGAAGAATTACAGGCTAAATATAAAGTCATAGAAGACGAAAATGTTGAGCTAAAATCTGCAAACGATAGTTTAGGTGCGGGTTTGTTATTGGCAAACAATGATCTGGATAGGCTTAATAAGGAAATTGATGGATTAATCGGGGATACTACCCGAATAGGAAGGCGAGCCAGAGTGCTTTTTGATCAATATGCCGAATTGAATAAGAGTTATGAGTTTTTATTGGAAAATAACAACAGCTTATTGGCTTCCAATCAAAAGGAAAATCAAAAACTAACCAATCGTTTAAATAAACTTCAGGCGGAGCTAGAAGCTAAAGAGGACTCCCTTAATAAGGAACAAAAAAGAATGGAGTATTTGGCGGGTCAGCTGCAAAGTCGTGAGGCGAGAGTTGGTGAGTTGGAATCCCAAATTGCAAGAAAGGACTCTGCTGTACAGGTGCTTAAAAAGAGAATTGCGGATGCTTTGTTAAACTTTGATGGAAAGGGATTAACGGTAACGAATAAAAATGGGAAGGTTTATGTTTCCTTGGAAAATAGCCTGCTTTTTTCAAGTGGAAGCTGGAAAATTGACTCAAGAGGAAAAGAAGCTTTAGTTCAGTTGGCTATAGTTTTAGCAGAAAATCCAGATTTAAATGTGGTGGTTGAAGGTCATACCGATAATGACGAGTTTAACGGTAGGACTGCTGTAAAAGACAATTGGGATTTATCCGTAATGCGTGCTACTTCTATTGTTAAGATTTTATTGTCTAATGAAAAAGTAAATCCTCAAAAGGTAACCGCAGCTGGAAGAAGTGAGTATGTACCTATTGCCACAAACGAAACTCCAGAAGGAAAGGCTACCAATAGAAGGACAGAAATTATTATCACTCCAAATTTAAGTGAATTGGTAGATTTCTTAGAAGGCTCGGATAAATAGGGAATTAGCCGAAAAGGCGCTCAAAAACTTCTTCAATTTTACCGCAACTGATAACTTCAATAGCGTAGTCTCCTGCTTTAATTTTACTGTGCGAGCTAATGAAAATTTGATTTAAACCCATTTTTTCAGCTTCACTAATTCGCTGTTCCATTCTTGCCACAGGACGAATTTCTCCTGAAAGACCAACTTCCGCTGCAAAGCAAATTTTGTTGGCAAGAGGAATGTCTTCACTTGAGGACAATATTGCTGCAATCACCGCGAGGTCAATGGCAGGATCGTCAATTCGGATACCTCCTGTTATATTAAGGAAAACATCTTTTGCGCCTAATCTAAAACCACAGCGTTTTTCCAAAACAGCTAAAAGCATATTTAATCTTCGCGCATCAAAACCGGTGGTGCTTCTTTGCGGGGTGCCATAAACAGCCGTACTTACAAGAGCTTGAATCTCTACCAGCATAGGCCTAATTCCTTCCAAAGAAGAGGCAATCGCATTTCCACTTAGGTAACTATCTCTTTTAGAAAGTAGGATTTCAGAAGGGTTTAAAACTTCTTTTAAACCTGCTCCTTGCATTTCATAAATCCCTATTTCGGCTGTAGAACCAAATCGGTTTTTATTGGCACGCAAAATTCTATAAACATGATGACGATCTCCTTCAAATTGTAGAACCGTATCCACCATGTGCTCCAATATTTTTGGTCCAGCTAGATTTCCATCTTTGGTAATATGTCCAATTAAAATCACTGGAGTATTAGACTCCTTGGCAAATTGAATGAATTCACTTGCACATTGTCTTATTTGAGAAACAGAACCCGGGGCAGAATCCAAAATCTCAGAGTGCAAGGTTTGGATGGAGTCAATAATAACAATATCGGGTTCCGTTAAGGCTATTTGTTGAAATATCTCCTGACTTTTGGTGGCCGTTAGCAAATAACAATCTTGGTTTTGGATGCCTATTCGTTCTGCTCTTAATTTTACTTGTTGTTCGCTTTCTTCACCGGAGATGTAAAGGCATTTTACTTTAAGTCTTAAACTTATTTGAAGCAATAAAGTAGATTTCCCAATTCCGGGTTCTCCTCCAATTAAGGTAACAGAGCCTTGAACGATTCCGCCGCCAAGCACTCTGTCAAATTCAGCATTAAGACTGCTAAACCTTTGGTTTTCGTCGGTTTGTAAACTATCAATTTTATGAGCTTTTACCGATTTGTTTATTGTAGATTTTGGGCTTTGCCAAGCGGAAGGTGTTGAGGTGTTTGAAATTAGCTCCTCAACAATAGTATTCCATTCATTGCAACTATTGCATTGTCCGAGCCATTTACTATGTTGGGTTCCACAGTTTTGGCAAAAAAAAGCCGTTTTGGTTTTGGGTTTGGAGGCCATTTTATTGGGCTGATGCCAGTTTGTTTTTTCTTCTTGTTTTGTAAACAACAAAAGTAGCAACTATACCTGCCATAATTGTCATCACTGTTTGACCCGTATGCACCAAAGTAGCAAAGCTAAGGGCATCATCATTGGCAATTCCAATAACCCCCATGCCAATCATCGCTAAATAATGGTAGGAACCAATACCTCCTGGAGAAGGCGCAATAATACCAAAGGCTCCAACAATCATTACAAAAAGTCCGGCAGAAGGATCAATGTGGCTGGTAGAGTCCAAAGCGAATACAACGACATAAGACATAAGGAAATACATGGCCCAAATAAATAAGGTATGTCCAATAAAAAACCATTTGTGTTCAAGCTTGGATATAGATTTTAGGCCTTCCACTAAACCTGCCCAAAAGTCTTTTATTTTTTTGTAGAAGGGGTGTTTGCGCAATTTAGATCTCATAAAATATAAAGCGATTACGAAAACCATGAATACAATTGCCAAGATGGTTTTCCAGCCTATCCCACCATCTACATTTGATTCGGAATTGCCCATTGTTACATCGAAAAAACTTAAAATATTATCATATTCCAATATTAAAGTAAGACAGATGAGCAGGGCTAACATTATAAAGTCAATTACCCTTTCTAAAATTACCGTTCCGATAAGTTTGTCGACTGGTACTTTATCCGTTTGATTTAGTGTTGTGCATCTTGCAACCTCCCCAGCTCTTGGAATTAGCATATTCATAAAGTATCCCATTGAAATGGAGTGAATTGCTCGCCAAGTATTTACTTTATATCCAATCGGTTCTAAGAGGTAGGTCCATCGAATACCTCTACTGGCAAAAGCCAGAAAACCCATAAGCATGCTTAGAAAAATATATTCGTAACGTGCTTGACTAAAATCTTCTGAAAGTTTGGACCATTCTGTATTTTTGAATGCCAGGAAAAATAATGTTCCTCCAATGGCAATAAAGACAGAATATTTAAGGGCGGCTTTGAGTTTTGAGTTCAAATTAATCTAGTCTATTTGTTGTTTCGTTTGGAAAAATAATGGAAGGTGAAAAGGACTTTGCATCTTCAAAATTCATCAATGCGTAAGATATAATAATAATTATATCTCCGGCCTGTACTTTTCGAGCAGCTGGACCATTCATATTTATTTCTCCGCCTCCTCTTTGTCCTTTTATAATGTAAGTTTCTAATCTTTCGCCATTGTTCACATTAACTATAGCTACTTTTTCTCCTTCTATCATGTTGGCGGCATCCATTAAATCTTCATCAATGGTTATGCTACCTATATAATCTAAATCCGCTCCCGTAATTTTTACGCGGTGAATTTTGGATTTTAAAACTTCTATTTGCATCCGGTAAAATTAATTCAAAAAAGGCTATCGTTATCTATCAATCTTACCTTTCCTAGATTGGCCGCAATAAATATTCTTGCTTCCTTATATTCAGACCAATGCTTAATGGGATTTAGAGACAAAGGGTCGCAAATTTCGATGTATTCGAGATCAAGATTGCTTTTTTCAAAATCGAGTTTAAGCTTGTTTATGAGGTTTTGAGGGCTGAGGTTTTGATAATTCTTTTTGGCCCAATTTATACTTTGGTAAATAATGAGGGCCTCCTCTTTTTCAGATTCAGAAAGACGTTCATTTCTGCTGCTAAGGGCTAAGCCTTTTTCATTCCTTTCTATTTCCAAACCAATTACTTCAGGCCCTAGCTTAAGAACATTGGAAATGTGTTTTACAATCAAATATTGTTGAAAATCTTTCAGTCCAAAATAAGCTCGATCGGGGCTAATAATTTCAAAAAGTCTTTTTACAACAGTTGCCACCCCGTCAAAATGGTTCGTTCTGTAGGTTCCTTCCATGTTTTTATCCAATCCTTCGAGGTTTATATCTTCGGATTCTACCTTATTGGGATACATTTCTTCTACAGAAGGGATAAACACAATATCACAATCTACTTCGTCTAAAAGCCGCTTATCTCGTTCGTTATTTCGAGGGTATTTTACAAGATCGTCTTGTTTATTAAACTGGGTGGGATTTACAAAAATGCTTACTACCACAATGGAATCACGCTGTTTTGCTTGTCGAACTAAAGACACATGACCAGAATGTAAGGCACCCATTGTAGCAACAAAGCCAATGGACTTTCCTTGCTTCTTACTATAGCTAATGTGATTTTTTAATAGGGAGACCTTTTCGAATATGAGCATTTAAAGGCAATTAAACGAGCCAAAGCTAGCATTATATGTTGAAACTTTATTAAAAAATGAGTATTTTTGCGGCTCTTTTGTCGAAAGTTAAAATGATCAGATGGATAATAAAAGGATACTTTATGTGAGTCAAGAGATTCACCCGTACCTACCCGAAAATGAAATTTCAAAAGCTTCTTTAGAATTACCCAAAAAAATGAACGAGTTAGGTCATGAAGTAAGGGTTTTCATGCCGCGTTATGGAGTGATTAACGAAAGGAGACATCAATTACATGAGGTGATTAGATTAAGCGGTATTAATATCATTGTGAATGATATGGATCAACCCTTAATTATCAAAGTTGCTTCTGTTCCTTCGGCTAGAATGCAGGTTTATTTTATTGATAATGAAGAATATTTTAAGCGTAAAGCTATATTCTTGGATGAGGATGGGAATTTCTTTTCAGACAATGACCAAAGAGCTATTTTCTTTTGTCGTGGGGTAATTGAAACAGTTACAAAATTAGGTTGGGCACCAGATATTATTCATTGCCACGGATGGTTAGCGAGCTTCATGCCAATGTATTTAAAGAAGTTTCATTACGATGATCCTTTATTTGCAGACAGTAAAATTGTTTTCTCCGCCTATGGTGTACGAGAGCAAGAAATGCCAAGCACTTTAATAGAAAACCTAAAGTTTGATGGCTTTGATGCGGAGGATTTAGCAAAATATGAAAACCCAACTGTTGAGTCTGTAAACCGTGCTGCCATGACTTATAGTGACGGTACAATTATAGCCAGCGAAAATGCAGATCCTGAAACAAAAGAATTCGCAGAAAACAACGTTGATAACTACTTAGATCTAACTATAGCAGAAGATCCTACTCAGGCAATTTACGGCCTTTATGAGCAAGTGTCTGTAGAAGAGACTATAGCCTAAAGCTATTAGCGAAATATGAAAATACAATTTGGAAAAGTTTTAAGAAAATGGGCTATTTTATTTTTAGCTCCTTTTCTTTTATTGACCTGTGAAACCGATAATGGAAATATTGGAGAGGGTACAATTATAGGTTTGCCCTTAGATGCGGATACAACTCATCTCCGAATTGTGTCTTTTACCCAAAAAGTAGATAGCGTAATTGTTGCCTTAAAATATAGTAACCAAGCTGCATTGGGCGGATATATTGGTACTCGAGTTTTGGGAACAATGGAGTACGATTTTTTAGGTTCTGCAGAATCCAGTATTGTAACTGAGGTAATTCCTACTCAATTAAATATGGATTTTGGATCCAATCCGATTGTAGATTCGGTGAAAATGTATTTGCGCTTTACTGGGCAATACGGCGACACATCTAAATCCATGGATATCGAAGTTTATGAAATTATCGAAAGCATAAGTAGAGATTCCAATTATTTTTCCAGTTTTGAACCAGTAATTGGCCAAAAAGTAGGTGAGCTTTTAAATTATGAACCTAGGCCGAAAAGCAGGTTGGACTTTGGAAGCACTCAAATTAGCCCCTCCTTGGTTATTCCAATGGATAAAGGTTATTTCTTAAAACCTACTATATTTAGTGCAACGGACAATGAGATCACGATTATCAAAGAAGAAATTTTTGGACCTGTTTTAGTCGCTGTTCCTTTTGATGATATGGAGGATGCTTTGCGATTGGCAAATGATAG
>CAKZNE010000176.1 GCA_937129395.1 uncultured Cryomorphaceae bacterium
AGCTAATGGTTATCAATTTCTTATTAACTCCTAATGTGGCTGCTGTTTTATGATAATCAGAATAAGTAACCTCCATCTTCATTTCTTCCAAATCAATCTGAAGTGTTGCCCAATCCTTGTTATTTATCCATTTTATGTGTAGGCTATTATCCGCTGTAGCTATTAAATTAAAAGCACCATCAAATGCTGGATGATTATTCCTTAAAAGCATCAATTCTTTTAATTCTTGAATTTCCAAATCGATATCCAACTGTAAAAGGAATTTCCAAATATTGCCAGCTGGTTTTTCCATTATTCCCTAGCACCGAACTATCGCCATTTTCGGTAACAATGGTATAATTCCAATGACCTTGGTTTATTCCAGTGACAATTCGCGTGGAATCGAGTTCAACTATATTGCTAAAACTTGAAGGGGAGGAATTTCTTCCATCAATTTTTGTGGTATCCCTTTGATTAAGATTATATTTTAGATTTTCACCATATTCCGCATAACCTAAGCCAAATCCAAATGTCCATCGATTATCTAAGAAATAATCAATCTTAAAACCACTGGAAGCAGTCCAAATTGCGTCTTCCTCCTTTTCTCTTTTATCCAAATAACTTTGACTATCACCATTTAAAAATTTGTCTATATAGGAATAGCCGCCCCACATGGAAATAGAAAATCGCTCTCTTGAAAATAATTGATAATCTGCATCATCGGGAATGGAGGGTATGTCTAAAAATGCAAAATGTTCTTTTCTACTTTGCTTTTTAGTTGAAAGCAAATTTGCTTCATTTGGATCTGGAATATTGCTTGTATCCCTTTCTTCAACATTTTCTTCCACTTCCGAAATTTCGGGATCGACTTCTGATTTTGCGATTGGAGTTTCATTTTCCTTTTTGGGATTATCCTCAAGCTTTTTGTCATTTCCAATTCCCGAATCAATATCCTCAACTTCATCCTCAACATCGGAACCGTCCTCTTCCTGAAAACCAGAATTTTCATCAATGCCTCCAGGGTTTTCCATAATGCCTGGTTTACCAGAATCAGTCCCCTTAGAATCTTGGGCCGGATGATCTTCACTTCTTGAAGTTACATTATTTGGTTCCATCTTTTCTTCCGTCATTTCGGGTTGAGACTGATCCCCATTTTCCATCCGAGAATTGTCATCATTGCTTGGAATCTGAGGTGCAATTTGGTTATTTACGCCATCGGTTTCTTCATTGGAAACAATATTAGAATTCTCAAAATTTGAGTTTTCATCCACTTTTTCCTTTTCATTTCCTTCTGTTTTTTGAAGGCTTTTATTTTCAGATTCAGTATTCACTACTGAATTAAGATCATTATTTTCTAAAGCTGGTTCTATTTGCTCATTTGGCACGGAGTCCCCTTCTGCAGGAAGTACAGTAGGACTATTTAGGTACCAAATTGCTGCAGGAATAATTAAAAGCGCCATGGCGACAATAATTAATTTACCTGCTATAAAACCACCCTTAGCCGCTGCTACTGGAAATTCCTTATCCAGTAGGGCCTGAGCATTTTGCCAACCTGCTTCCTTCAGGCTGCTGGGAAACTTCTTGTTTCCCATTGTTTCTTTGTATTTATCGTCTATCCAATTCACGCTTTCTTCATTCCATATTCATTAGTAGCTAATTGGGCCTGCAATTTTTTTCTTGCTGAAGCCAAATGTCGTATTGAGGTTCTCTCGGATATACTCAAGCATTCCGCTATTTCTTTATGAGCATAACCGTCTATTGCATATAAATTAAAAACAGCCTTTTCGTCTTCTTTCAAAGATTCCATAAGGTGTTCTAAATATTCGTTTTCAATCCAATCCGTGCTTTCTGCACCGTTATGGACCACTGTTAAATTTTCTATTTCTTCGGCATCATTATTAAAAACCTCTGAGTGCCTTTTCTTTTTACGATAGGCATCAATCGATTCATTTACTGTAATTTTTTTAAACCAAGGTGTAAATGAAAATTCTGGATTATAAGTGTCTAATTTTTTTAGCACTTTAATAAAAGAGAGGTTAAGTATTTCTAGAGCTGAGTCTTGGTCCTTTTCATAGCGGACACAAATTCCCATCATATGGTCAAAGCAATATTCATACAACCGGAATTGCGCCTTCCGATCGTTTTTTAAACATCCGTTTATTACCTTAATAATATCGCTCACTACTAATCTTCTCTCAAATAATCAACTTGTTTTTAATTTGGTAATTAGCGGACAAAGCCTTCTGCAAAAACAAAAGAGCTTTGCCCCCTAAACCTACCACCTTCTTATTTTCAGTTTTGAATTAAAAACTGAACTTTTACTATTAATAGAGATCAAATAAATACCGTTTTTAAGGCTGGAAACATTAATTTCTTCTACCCTTCCAAAGTTTGAGTCAATAGTTCCAGAAAGAACTAGTCCGCCGGTTATATTGTAAATTTTCCATTCTAAATTTTCGTTTTCCTCTGCATTGGTGACCAAATGGACTCGATCATTTGCCGGATTTGGATAAACATCCATTTTTAAAGACTGAAACTCCTGAATCCCGATACTTAATGGATTTAAAATATTAAGAACAAAACCAGAATTTAATTTGCCTAAAGTTCCATTTGGATTCACTTTTAGGGAATCACAATAAGTTGCAATACAAGTATCTCCAAAAGAATTGATGGAAATAATACTTAAACACAAAAGGTAACTTCCATTACTTGCATATTGATGACTGGGGTAGGATTGATTGGAGGAGTTTCCATCCCCAAAATCCCAGAAATAGGAGTTCGATGTGTTTTGGTTTAAGGAATCTCCTAAATTCCAAACATAAACCACTCCAGCATAAGAATTTACCGAATCAATAAGATATTCAATCTCACAAAAATCAATGGACCCTTGCACTCTTACGGTTTTGCAAATAGAATCTATACACAAAATTGAACCCTGACTAATTACATATAAAACCTGGCATACCGTATAATTTCCGCTTAAAGCATATTGATGATTCACAGTGTCTCCAAATCCGTTTGTTCCATCTCCAAAATCCCAGACAATAGAATCTCCAAGCCCTGCCCCACTTTGGGAAAAAGAACTAGAGTCATAAAAATTTACCAAATGCCCATTTAAACTATCGCTCCTCCAATTAAAATCAGCTCCACAAGAAACGGGAATAGAGTTAATAATAATGGTATCACAATAAGTATTGGTGCAGGAAATACTGCCATTTGAATCTATAATAGAAATAGTTAAACAAGCCAAATAATTCCCAGAATTTGAATATAAATGGGCAAAGGATCCATTGGGAGCAGATTGAGTACTAGTTCCATCACCAAAGGACCAACTTTTTCTAATTGAATCCCCAGGTCCAATATTTTGGACGGAACTTAAATCTTGAAAAAGAATATTATTAGGGTTTACGGCTGAGCTTGACCAAAGAAAATTTGGGCTACAGCTCGGGGCAAAAGAAATGGTTACCGAAGAACAAATAGAGTCAAAACAAACGTTGGAACCTTGGCTAATAACGTTCATTTGCAGACATACGAAATAGGTACCAGGTGCATTATATTGATGTACAGGATTGGTTTGAAATGAAGAGGAACCATCCCCAAAAGACCATGAATAACTTATAGAATCGAAAATCACAATCCCAGTGCTTGAGTTATTTGTGAAGCTATGCAACAAAACATTTGTTGGGCTACTTGAATAACTAAATGCTGCCAAACAATTTTGAGCCTTTAGCGAACCCTGGATGGCAAGGAGAGAAAGAAAAATAAAAAGGATTTTTTTCATAATAGCAATATAGCCTTTCATCATCTATACGACGAGAGTAGGCTCCATAGGACAAAAATACCCGAGAATAATTTAAAAGTAAAAAGTCTTAAAAAAAAAGAAAGGTGCTCCTTTGAAGAAACACCTTTCAATTTGGTAAAATTACCGAGAGAAAATTATTTTACAATCTGAAGTTTGTGATTTGAAATCGCAGTTCCATTGCTTACATTAAGTAAATAAATACCCGCATCTAATCTGGATAAATCGATTTTTGTAGAGCTTGAATTAACTTCTCCATTTCCAAGATTCATTCCTTTAAGATCGAAAAGACTCCATGTCAATTCTCCTTCAATCTGATTTCCTAAATCAATAGTTACAACACCATTACTTGGGTTAGGGAATAATTCAACACCTGAAAGAAGTTCTTCGTTTAATCCAACAGTTGCAGGATCAAAAACATTTAAAGAAAATCCAGGTCCGTTTGTTTTGTAATAAACATTTCCTAAACTATCTACTCCTACTGTATGACAGTAAGTGTCCATGCAAGTATCACCAACACCATTAATAGAAACAATACTCAAACAAAGGTTATATAATCCTGAAGAAGCATATTGATGAGTTGGGTAAGCAAGTGTAGAACTGTTACCGTCGCCGAAATCCCAAAAATATGAAGTATAGCTTGCTCCAGAACTTGCAGGAGTGGAGTTATTATAGATAAAAATTCCTGCTGAATTTGTGGCAGAAGAATCTATATAAAAAGAAGCATTACACCACGTTGGTACTGGATTACTATTGTTTACTACAACTACTGTATCACATTGAGTATCTGTACAAGTTTGACCAGAATCCTGAACTGTAATAGTTAAACAAGCGATATAAGTTCCTGCTTGTGCATAAGTATATGAATGCCAAAAGTTACTAGAAACAGCATTATTTCCATCACCGTAATCCCAGCTGTAAGTTGTTGTAGCCGTTGCAGAACCTGAGTTATAGGCACCGAAAACCATTGTCATGGGAGCAGCACTAGTATCTAACCAACTGTAGAAACTTGCATCGCAACTAAGTGGGTTTGGATTTCCTTGGCTAACTAATACGGAATCGCAGTAATTATCTGAGCAAAAAATGTTCGCGGCAGAATCAGCAAAATATACATTTAAACAAACTACATATAATCCTGGAGCATTATAGGCATGATTTGGGCTTACACTTGAGCTGTTTGTACCGTCACCAAAATCCCAATAATAACTAGTAGAACCGTTCGGTGTAGTTGTGGTAGTTGAGGTATTTGTAAAACTCGCTGTTGACCCACTCGTGGTGTGCGTAAAATTCGAAAAACAGTTTTGTGCAAATGCTCCTGCTGTAAAAAGCAAAGAAAGCACTGTAGAAGTAATTAGTTTTTTCATCATTTTAATTTTTGATTTGACTTAATTTTTGATTTGACTTAATTTGTTAATCGTCTTATACATTCTATACGTGCAGTTGAAATGTAATAGGACACAAAACTCTGATTTTTTTTTATTTATTTTCAAAAAAAGATTCCTAAACAAAAAAAGGCCAATGGAACGATATCCATTGACCTTTTCGAATTGATAAAAATAGGGCTTAGACTATTTTACTACTTGTAATCTATGGTTTGAAACAGAAGTTCCGTTCTCAATAGTAAGAAGGTAAATACCATTGTTTAATTCTGCCAAACTGATATCAGAACGCATCTCAGAAATTTCGCCTGTTGCCAATTTAGCACCTTTTAAATCATAAATAGCCCAGTTTACATTTCCGTCAACCGAAGCTCCTAAATCAATAGTAACATTTTCCGTAGCCGGATTTGGGTACAAAGAAACTTGCTCTAAAGTGTTTTCATTTAATCCAACAGTTGCAGGATCAAAAACATTTAAAGAAAATCCAGGGCCATTAGTTTTGTAGAATACATTTCCTAAACTATCTACTCCTAAAGTATGACAGAAAGTGTCTGTACAGGTTCTACCAGAATCGGTAACAAAAATAGTTAAACAAACATTGTATAAACCCGAACTTGCATATTGGTGAGATGGGTATTGAAGGGTAGAAGTATTTCCATCACCGAAATCCCACATATAAGTAACCGCAACGGCTCCACTAGCTACTGGAGTAGAGTTATTATAAATATTAATCCCAGAAGCATTTGAAGATGTAGAATCTGCCCAAAAAGAGGCTGTACAATTTAATGGATTGGGAACAACACCACCTACAACCACAGTAGCGCAAATGGAATCATAACAAGACCATTGTCCGTTCGAATCTACCATTGCCACAAGCATACAAACTCCATAAGATCCTGCTGCTGCATAAGTATGAACCGGATCCTTAACGGTAGAAGAATTTCCATCACCAAAATACCAGTCATAAATTACTTGATGTCCAGGAAAGTTTGAAGTTGTTGATCCATTTGTAAATTGAACCATACTAGGATTGGCAGGACTTGTGGAACTCGTAAATGCCGCTTGACAATTTTGAGCATAGGCACCTACTGCAAATAGCAATGAAAGTACGCTTGTAGTAATTAGTTTTTTCATTTTAATTGATTTTAAATGATTATTGATTTGTAGGAACTAATATTCCTTGCCACTAGTACGAATGGAATTCACACAAGGTGACATATTCAAAAAAAAAGCCCCAAAATAAATTGGGGCCTGAACTTAATTGCTAAATATTGAACTGAAATTATTTCCCAGATCTTTTTCTTTCTACTTCTTTCAATAAGATTTTTCTTAGTCGCATAGACTTCGGAGTTACCTCTACATATTCGTCCGCTTGAATATATTCCAAAGACTCTTCTAAAGAAAATACAATTGGAGGTGCAATTTTCACCTTATCATCCGCTCCACTTGAACGCATGTTCGACATTTTTTTGGTTTTGGTAACATTCACAACCAAATCACCTGCTCTATTGTTCTCTCCAATAACTTGTCCTTCATAAACAGGCTCATTAGGGAAGATAAAGAACTTACCTCTGTCTTGTAAATTACTTAATGAGAAAGGAATTGAAGTTCCGGTTTCCAAAGCGATTAAAGAACCATTTTGTCTACTTGGAATAGCACCTTTATAAGGTTGGAATTCTTTAAATCTATGAGCCATAATTGCCTCCCCTGCAGTTGCAGTTAGCAAGTAATTTCTTAAGCCAATAATTCCACGAGAAGGTACTTCAAACTCAAGGTGCATACGATCTCCTTTAGGAACCATACTCAACATTTCTCCTTTTCTCATGGTAATAGCTTCAATGGCTTTCCCACTTACTTCTTCAGGTAAATTAATTGTGATTTCTTCAACTGGCTCATGCTTAGCGCCGTCAATTTCTTTAATAATTACTTGAGGCTGACCAATTTGAAGTTCATAACCTTCCCTTCTCATGGTTTCAATTAATACAGATAAGTGTAAAACACCTCTTCCAAATACTCTGAAAGTATCCGCAGAATCTGTTTCTTCAACTCTTAGGGCAAGGTTCTTTTCAGTTTCCTTAGCCAAACGATCCTTAATATGTCTTGAGGTTACAAACTTTCCTTCTTTTCCAAAAAACGGAGAATCGTTAATTGTAAAAGTCATACTCATTGTAGGCTCGTCAATTTTTATTGTTGGAAGAGCTTCAGGGTTTTCGAAATCAGCGATGGTATCTCCAATTTCAAATCCTTCGATGCCAGTAATGGCACAAATTTCTCCAGATAAAACCTCTTCTACTTTAGTCTTTCCAAAACCTTCAAAAACGAAAAGTTCCTTAATACGAGATTTAATTTTTGAACCATCCCTTTTAATCAACACAATTGGCTGATTGGTTTTTAAGGAACCTCTATGAACACGTCCGATAGCTATTCTTCCAATAAATGAAGAATAATCTAGGGATGTTACCAAAAGTTGGCTAGTTCCTTGTTTGCTTTCAGGTTCTGGAATAACATCAATAATAGTGTCTAATAAATGAGTGATGTTATCGGTAGGATTTTTCCAATCTGGACCCATCCAACCTTGTTTTGCACTTCCGTAAACCGTAACAAAATCCAACTGATCTTCAGTTGCTTCCAAGTTAAACATCAGTTCAAAAACCATTTCGTGTACCTCATCTGGAGTACAGTTAGGCTTATCTACCTTATTGATTACAACAATTGGCTTTAAACCCAACTCAATTGCTTTGGAAAGAACAAATCTTGTTTGGGGCATTGGACCTTCAAAAGCATCAACCAATAGCACAACACCATCAGCCATGTTTAAAACACGTTCTACCTCACCACCAAAATCACTGTGACCAGGGGTATCCAAAATATTGATTTTGTAATCTTTATATTTTACCGAAACATTCTTCGCTAAAATGGTAATTCCACGTTCTTTTTCAAGATCGTTTGAGTCCAGGATTAATTCACCTGGCTTTTCATGATCACTAAATAATTTTCCGGCTAATAGCATCTTGTCTACTAGCGTTGTTTTTCCGTGATCTACGTGAGCTATTATAGCTATGTTTCTGAGATTCATAAGTATGCCTTATCTAAAAATGGCGGCAAAGGTAGACTTATTAATTGGATTAAAAATTTCTGTTCCACTAAGATTATAGATAATCTTAAAATGAAAAAGAGCCCAATTCCTAAAAAGGAACCGAGCTCTTTCAACCAAACCAAATCTTAACTATACTTATGAATAAACCAAACGTTTATTTATCTCCTTATATTTTCCCTCTTTAATAGAATTAGCACAAGTACTGATCGAGGTATTCTATTATTTTAAATCAAAAGTTAAAGTCAATTCTGTTTTGAATACTTAAAACTCTGCACATATTAATAGACGTAATTTCCTAGCAAAAGGTTTAAACATATTTTATTTTTTTTCTATTTGAAGAATAATAGCTGATTTCAAGCTAGGCCGAAATCCTTTTTTACATTTGTCAGGCATATAATAGGATTTTCAAGAATTGGAATTAACGGAAAAAGAACCATCAACAAGATTATTGATCTCCGATAAAAGGAGTTTCGAGTCTCTTTTTCATCTTCATTATTCTGATCTATGCTCTTATGCTCATCATTTTATTAAAGATTTTGCCGCATCCGAAGAAATCGTTCAGGACCTTTTTGTAAACCTTTGGGCCAAAAAAGATAATCTTGAAATTAAATCTTCCCTAAAATCCTATCTTTTTCAATCCACCAAAAATCGTTGTCTAAATCTTATTAAGCATATAGAGGTTCGCGAAAATTATAAGGGTATTAATAAAGAAAGAAGGGAAGAGCAAGAAAATATTGCAGGAAACGAAATGGAGGCCGCTGAATTGAGTGCTAAAATTGAAAATGCAATATCATCACTTCCAACGGAAAGGCAGAAAATTTTCAGAATGAGTCGCTTTGAGGATTTGAAATACAAGGAGATTGCGGAGGAATTGGAAATTTCCATAAAAACAGTAGAAAACCAGATGGGAAAGGCATTGAAATATTTAAGAGGGGAACTGGCGGATTACCTTCCCCTGTTTTTAATTTTAGTTGCAAAAATTAATGAATTATATTTTTTAGGGTAAGGGTAAATGGAAACTGAATTGTCATATCAAGGAAATGAGCGCTAAAGGCAGAAACATAAAAGACGATTTACTGGTGAAATTTATCACCGGCCAATGCTCTGTAGGTGAAATTTCCGAGGTGGAACAATGGTTAGCTGGATCGCCCGAAAATCAAAATCATTTTGATGAACTTGAAGCAACCTGGGTACTAAGCTCAAAATCCTACCCTGATTTACATTTTGATTCAAAATCTGCTTGGAATAAAGTTTCTGAGAAAATTGATGAAATAGAAAAACCTGTACAATCATTAAATCCAGAATCACCAAAACGAATTGGATCCAGAAAATCAATCTACTATTTTACAGCAATTGCAGCAGCTCTATTAATCGGGGTTTTTATTTCTCAAACACTTTTTCTAGATCCTATCCCTAAGGAAACTATTGTTGCTTCCCTTGATGGCAAACTCTCTAAAATTCTTTTGGATGGTAGTTCTATTTCTCTGAATGACGGCAGTGAAATTTCTTATTCAGATGATTTTAATGAAAATTCTAGAACTGTAAAATTAAAGGGAGAAGCCTTTTTCGACATCAAACCGGATAAAAACAAACCCTTTATCATTAAATCGGAATTTGGTAACATTAGAGTTTTGGGAACCTCCTTCAATGTAATTGCGAGAGAAAATTCAAATTTTGAAGTACAGGTTGAAACAGGCTTGGTGCAACTTTTCACAACTTCTAATGAAAATAAAGATACCAGTTCAATTTTCCTTGAAGCTGGAAATTCTGGAATTATCAACTACCAAACTGGGGCTCTTCTTAAAGTGAATAAAAAGGACCCCGCATCTTTATTTTGGTTAAACAAACAATTAAATTTCAACAAAACACCGCTCTCGGAAGTTTTTAATTGCTTGGAAAAAAATTATCCGATTAATATAGATTTTGACGCTAAAATGTTGGCAAATTGCAAGCTTACCGTAAAGTTTCAAGATGAAGATATAAATACAATTCTTCAGATTATTAGTACCACTTTCAACTTTGAAATTGAAACCAACAAACCCAACCAAATAAAAGTTCTTGCAAATGATCCTGACTGTCCGTCGGAAAATATTTAATTTAATTTTAGGATTTCTTCTATTTCTTTTGCCCACAATTAGCTTTGGACAAATAGATCATTTGAACAAAAAAATTAGTTTAAAAATTGAAAACCAAAAACTAGAAACCGCACTTGCGAAAATTGAGGAAAAAGGAAATTTTGGCCTTTCATATAATGCTGAACTTATAAACCAGGATAGCCTAATTAGCCTAACTGCCAAGAAAAAAAAGGTCTCGGAAATTTTAAGTTTAATTTTTCCTGAAAACAGTTTTGGTTTTAAATCTATCGGCAGGCATGTTGTTCTATTTTCAAAACTACCACAGCAAAACCCACCCTTAAAAATTGAGGGGTTTATCGTGGATGCTCGGAGTGGGGAAAAGATCAAAAACGCGACTATTTACGAACCTGAAAATAGTGTTACAGCCTCAAGCAATGGCAACGGCTACTATGAAATTACAGTAAAAAGTTCTAAGGAGCGAATCGGTCTTAGTTATTCAAAGATTGGCTACCGAGACAGTATTGTTTTCATGAAAGAAAAAAATAGTTCTAGAAGTACCATTTACCTTATTCCCTTACCTCAACAACCAACCAATCTGAATCCAAAAGAGGTGAACACCCAGGTGCAAGATGTTAGCGAGCGAAAACTTGTGCAATGGATTGTTCCTGAAGAGCAAATAATTCAAAGTAAGAATCTTCAATTATTTGAAAAAGAAGTGTTTCAAGTTTCCTTTTTACCCTTAATTGGAACAAATGGTAAATTGAGCGGGAACACAACAAACAATTTTTCTTTAAACGTGTTTTCCGGTTATAACAGGGGTTTGCATGGGGTTGAAGTTGGTGGTTTTTTAAATATTATTAGAGAAGATGTATATGGTACCCAAATAGCGGGTTTTGGAAATATTACAGGCAACAAAACAGATGGTGCACAGGTTGCTGGATTTTTTAACCACAATGGAGGAAACCTAAAAGGCGCACAAATCGCAGGTTTTAGCAATACCCTAATTGGAGATGTAAATGGAATACAGGCCGCAGGATTTGCAAATACTTTAAAAGGAAAAATGAATGGTATTCAGGCAGCTGGCTTCTCAAATATTACCACGGCGGATGTGGATGGAATTCAAGCGGCTGGTTTCTCTAATGTCGCTTTTGGGGATGTAAAACTTGCCCAAATTTCTGGATTCACAAATTATGCTAACGATGTAGAGGGAATTCAGGCTGCTGGTTTCTTAAATCTGGCTTATGGAAATGTTGACTTTATTCAAGCCTCCGGTTTTGCAAATATTGCCAAGGGAAATTCTACATTTCAAGTTTCTGGTTTTTCCAATATTACCTTTAAAAGCAGTGAATTTCAAGGTTCGGGTTTTTCCAATATAGCTTTTAAAAACACAAGAATCCAAGCTTCAGGTTTTTCAAATATTACCTTAGGAAAGGTAGATGAACTTCAAGTTAGTGGATTCTTTAATTATGCAAGGAATGTAAATGGGCTGCAAATAAGTTTTATAAATGTGGCGGAAGAAGTTCAAAATGGAATTCCAATCGGATTTTTAAGTTTCGTAAAATCTGGCCTTCATAGCCTTGAATATTCTTATGAAGAGCTTTTCCCTCTAAATATTAGCTTTAGAACTGGTGTCCCTCTTTTTTATAATATTCTGAAAATAGGTAGAAGTCCCGAAAACTATCATTTCTCCTATGGCCTTGGTTCCAGGCTTCTTCAACTAGAAAAATGGGATTTTAATTTAGAAGCTTATCATTCTCAAGTTTATTCCCTGAATTCAAATTCCTTTAAAGGCCGTATTCTTAAAATTCAAGGATTGGCCTCCTTCCAATTATACAAATCTATTCGGATAAATGCAGGCCCAACTTTTAACATGGGGGTTTTGAGCAATAAAGCAGACGAAATCCAAACCACACTTTACGATGGTGCTTGGTTAAACGGAACTCTATCCGGAGGCAACAATTTTGAAGCTTGGTTGGGCTTTCATTTTGGGATTCAAATCTTATAAACTAAAAATTTATAGTGCAGAATAGGGGTAAATAAAAAGTGACTTGTCATAAGGGTATAAACGAAATAAAAATCTAAAACCTAAACTAAAATGAACAAGTTAATCCTTTCTTTCGCCTTTTTCGGCATCCTTTTAAGTAGCTGTTCCAGGAACCGTATCGACCCCTCTGCAGATGTTACTTCTCAAACCAAATCTTTTACCAATTTCAGCAAAATTGATGTTTCCAATGCCATTTCCGTTTATGTCACTTTTTCCGAAACCGAAGAAAGTGTAATTGTGGTGGCAAATGACAATCTTCATGAATATATAAAAATTGAAAAAGAAGGGAATGAGCTTGAGATTAGACTTAAAAGGAACATAAACATTTCGGGAATGGCCACATTAAAAGTTTATATCACCACCTCCTATTTATCCTCAATCGAAGCATCCGGAGCCTCAAATGTTCACTTTTCCAATACTTATTCCAGTACAAATTTAAATGTAGACTTATCTGGAGCGAGCAGTTTCAATGCCGATTTAATTTTAGACCATTTAGTTGTTGAAGGCAGTGGCGCATCCAACATTAATCTTAGTGGGGAATGTTCTTATTTAAATTCTGAATTATCTGGAGCTAGTTCCATTGAAGACTACGGTTTTTATGTTAATGAAGAGGTAAGAACAGATTTAAGTGGAGCCAGTTCAAGCAAACTCACTATCAACGGTGATATTTATGTTGAAGCTTCAGGTGCCAGTTCCTTTTATTATAAGGGAATTGCGAATATCAAAAGCCAAAAGATTTCTGGTGCTTCTAGCATTAAGCAGAAATAAAAAACCCGAACTATGAAAATTATATTTTTTAGCCTTTTGGGGATTCTTCCGTTCACTTTCTTGAGTGCGCAAGACAGTACAAACACTACAGTTAATCCTTACCAAATAAGTTTTATCACCCCAATGGGAACCAATGGTTATTTGGCTCCAAAAATTACAAACCAACTTTCGATCAACATTTTTGCTGGATATAATGAGGGAGTAAACGGATTAGAGGTCGCTGGATTTGCAAATGTTTTAAAAGGAGATTTATGGGGCTTACAAGCTGCTGGATTTCTAAATGCCAATATGGGTCATTCCCAAGGCGCTCAATTTGCTGGGTTTAGCAACTTTACAAGAAAAAAATTCAATGGAGGAATTCAAGGTAGTGGCTTCTTAAATGTAATTGGCTCTGATGCACAAGTTCTTCAACTCGCTGGTTTTCTAAATGTGGTAAATGGAAAAACATCCGGATTACAAGCCGCCGGTTTTAGCAATATTAGTAGAGGAGTAAATGGAGGGCAATTTAGTGGTTTCGCCAATTTTAATACTGGAAAATTAGAAGGTTTACAAGCAGCTGGTTTTGCAAACTTCAATGCTGGTTCAATAAAGGGCGCCCAAATTTCGGGCTTCCTTAATATGGCCAAAGATGTTAACGGATTTCAGATTGGAATTGTTAATTATTGTGATGAAATAAAAAACGGAGTTCCTATCGGACTAATAAGCATTGTGAAAAATGGATTTAAGGAATTTGAAATTGGAGGAAATGAATCCTTTTACACCACCCTAAGTTACAAAACGGGTCATCGTAAATTTTATAATATTCTTTCTGCTGGTACAAGTATTTCCAACAACAAAATTATCTGGGGTTTTGGCTATGGTATAGGTTCCTCTTTGGATCTTAATGAAAAATTGGGAATGAACCTGGAATTGATTTCCTATCATGTAAATGAAGATGAGCCATTTACAGATTATCTCAATAATTTAAATAAACTAAACCTCACTCTTTCCTACCCTCTTTCCAAAACAGTGGAAGCCTATTTCGGACCAACATTTAATGTCCTTGTCAGCGATAACGTGGCCGGCATTCAAGAATCAAATACCTCTTCCATTGTTCCATGGAGTTTCTTCGATAAAACCTATGATAACGATACTAGAGTTGTGATGTATCCAGGATTTACCCTTGGCATACGATTGAAGAAAAATTAATAATTGTTGTCACAAATTAAAACTCCCCTTTGCTTTACATCAAAGGGGAGTTTCCTATTACCAATCCAAACTAAATTTTAGTCGTAACAATCATCCTCAATTTCTTCGAGTTCATCAGCATCAGCTACCGTTTCTGTAGTTCCATCTAAATAGATGATATTAAGAGGAAAGGCAAAAGTTGGCTCCTGGCTACTGCCATGATTGTCAAACCAAGCATCAAAAACATCTTCCAATTCGTCAATATCATTAACAACTACTTGGGTCCCGTTGGGATTTAGGACTGTTACAGGGTAAACAAAATCATAACATTCCTCCTCATCATCATTTTCACAAGCATCTTCCAAATCATCAAATTCATCATCATCCATAACGGTTAAAATCGTTCCATCCTCCAATTCTACACTAATGGGAAAAATAATTTCTGGGATGATGCTATCGCCATGAATAATTACCCATGCATCATAGACACTATCCGCCTCCTCGATAGAATTTAAAACTAGAGTACTACCGTTTGGATAAAGAACAGAAATTGGGAAAATAATTTCAAAACAGTCATCATCATCGTCATCGTCATGATCGCAAAAACAACTTTCTACTAAATCAATAAGATCGTCATTGTTCATTATTAACTCAGTAGAACCATCCTCTAAAGTCACTGAAACTGGGTAAACCAAAATTGGATCATCATAGCAATCCTCATCATCGTCGATATCAAAATGTTCATCAAATAGATCGAACAATTCTGTGTCATTATTTACCAATACACCTGCGCTATCTGGAATATTCACGGTGATCGGATAAACAAACTGAAAGCAATCTATACTGTCCGTATTTACTTTAGCGAGATTCGTTCTACTCTGGTTTTGGTTATTCGTAGAAGGGGTATTTGTTAGTTTTGGATCCTTATTACAGGAGCTTAAAAAGCCAATAATTAATACTGCTGTAAAAATCTGGAATAACCATTTTCCTTTTTTGATGATTTTCATATTCGTCTTGTTTTTAGTTTTGGACAAACCTTTTGGTCGCCTTCCCAATTAAGACACAAGACATAAAATTATCCCCTATAAAAAATCAACAAAAAATAAAACTTTCTTATTAAGTGTTGATAATAAGCCTGTTACAACTAAAATTTAACCGAATAATTAAAGGAGGGAAGAATTCCCAAAGAGGCAATAGGGAAGCTTTTTAATCCGAAGTTCTCAATGTTCTCGGTTTCATACAAAGCAATATTTTCATGATTGTAAACATTAAAAACACCGATTTTAAAACGATGTTCAGCCTTTTTTCGACGGTAGATATAACTGCAACTTATATCCATTCGATGGTAGGCCTCTGATCTCAATTTGTTTTTGGAACCAAGGTCATTCAACTCAATTCTACTGATTTCCCCTCCCTCCATATTAATATATCCAATTTGGGGGTTTGGAGAAAAATAAACCCAATTCATACTCAATTGAACCTTTTTTACATTTTGAAAAACAAATAATTTCCACCTATGCCTTTGGTCAAAATCATGAGCATAAGACTTTCCTAAATTATGAGTCTCAAATTGCCTTTCTGATTTTGATAAGGTATAACTAAGTATAAAACCGTTTTTTGGACTTGTATAACTCAGACTAGTTTCCAAACCAAAAACTTGCCCTCCACCCCTTGTAAGAAAGCTGCTGGTGGAATCCTCATCCAATTCTTGCAAAAAATTTAGGCTATCCACATAGGCATAAAGTCCATCCATGTTTTTATAATATAGAGCCGAACTAAAATTCCATTTTGGTCCAAACTCCTGAGAGTAGCCTATTTCGGATTGCCATAAATTTTGAGGATCCAAATCTTCATCGGAAGGAATCCAAAGATCACTAGGCAAGCGCAAAGCGGCACTTGAAATTAAATGTATGTACTGTACCATTCGGGATCCAGACCAATGCCATCTTTTGTTTTTTTCTGGAGAATAGGAAATCAAAAGCCTAGGTTCGGGATTAAAAAAACTTTTGGACTCGCTAAAAAAACCACTAAATCTAATTCCTATGCTGGTTTGCCATTTTTCATTGATCGTAAATTGATCCTCCAAATAAAAATGAACATTTTGGGCCAATCGTGATTCTGGTACCGCTAAGGAATCTAAAACAGAAACATTAATTTCCTCTAAATTTTGGGTTTCAGAATCTTCATCATCAAAATAAGATAGTTCTAGATTATAAATGGAATGGGAATAACCAAGTCCTAATCGAAGTTGATGCCTGGAATTAAGGAAATAGTCAAAATCTGTGTTAATCCCCAAGTCCCTAGTTTCGGAGAAATTGGAGTATAAAAAAAACTCATTCTCCTCCAAGGGATCTATGGGTTCAATCAATTCAAAACTAGTAAGGGAAAAACCAAAAAAACTTCCTGTAAGAGTAGTATTTGAAAATAACCGGTCGTTATACAAATGATTCCAGCGAAAGGAGGCTATTGTATTTGTCCAATCAAAATTGGTTTCATTTTCTTCAGCGCTTTCGCTATTTTCTTCCATGTGAGAATTTGAAAAATTGTCGAGTCCATGAAAAACGCTCAGGTAAATTCTATCTTTTTTACCTAGAATATAATTTAATTTAAGATTGGCATCAAGGAAATTGGTCTTGAGCTGAACCTCCTCATTTTGAATGATTGTATTCTTAAAAAATGAATTGAAAAGTCCTGCACCCGGGGAATATCTACTTGCAAAAAGAAGAGCCCCTTTTCCTTTTTGTATTGGGCCCTCAACAAGTGCACTTGAATTTACAAGATTGGCTGAGGCCATACCCTGCCATTCATACTGATTCCCTTCTCTTGTTCGAACATCAAAAACAGAAGAAACCCTACCCCCATAACGAGCGGGGAAACTGCCTTTCATTAATTTTGCAGTACTCACCATATCTGGATTGTAAATGGAAAACACACCTAATAAATGATAGGGAATAAAAACGGTTACCCCATCAAGTAAAAGCAAATTCTGACCTTGATCTCCACCTCTAACTTGTAGGCCTCCCAATCCATCAATTCCAGAATTTACACCCGCAAGAAGTTGGGCACCCCGCAAATAATCCTCCCCTCCGGCTAATGCAGGACTGGTTTTGATTAATTTTTGTTGAATATCAATTGAATTATCTAAATTTTGGATGCTTAATTTTGAATCTGAATTATTGGCTTTTAGTACAACCTCATCAAGCTCCTTCCTCGGCCATAAGGGGATTTTTAGATTGCTGATTTTATCACCCTTCACAATATGAAGAGTTAGTGGTTCATAACCCACAAAGCTTATTTCAATTTCAGAAATATCCTCCTTTAAATTCAAGCTAAAAAAACCATATTCATTGCTAAGCACCCCTCTCTTTTGAGCCCCATCGAAAATACTGGCAGAAAAAAGACTTTCCCCAGATTCTTGATCTATTATGAAACCGCTCAAAACTTGTCCCTTTCTTTTATAAACCACAATTTGGCTTCCTACCAATTTAAAAGCAAGTCCCTTACCGGAAATGATTTTTTGAAGAATGATTCCCACTTTTTCGTCCTTTACTTTTAAGGAGATTTTATGGTTTGGATCAAAGAATTTATTGCTAAACGAAATATCAACCTCGGCGATCTTGCTCAGACTTAAAATAGCCTCCGGAATTCCTAGATTTTCAATTTTAAAATCTATTTTTTTGTCAAGAATATCTTGCGCCTTTCCAGAAAAGCTTATTAAAATTAAAAACAAAATTCCCGTCTTTAATTGCACCGGCCATTGATTAATTTGTATTGCCCTTCATATTTTTCAACGGAAAGGGAAAATGTTAATGAAAGTGTTTCCAAAACAGTTTCAATTTCTGGGTTTTTAAACCTTGCCGTAAGGGGACAATCACCCCCTGTTAATTCACTTAAATCGAATTCCTGTCCATAATAATGTTCTATTTCACTCAGGGCCTTTGCAAGCGGAGTATCATTAAAAACCAGTTCTTTTGTAATCCAAGAAATGGCGTTAGGAAGAACATTTGATTCTTTGGAAAGCAAGCGATCATTTCGATTGAACAGCCCCTTTTCCCCAGCAAATAGGACAATCCCTTTCCCGTCAATTGATTCTAGGGCAACTTTCCCTGTCTTTACAAAAACGCTACTCTCCTTTTCATTTTCAAAAGCTCTAACATTAAAGGAGGTACCCAAAACTCTTACTAATTCCTTACCTGTATCAATAATAAATGGTTTGTTTTTATTTTTAGAAATCTCAAAATTAGAAAGTGAATTTTTATATGTAAATGCACTTTCTGAAGGTGTAGGTTCTAATGACATTGGATTGGATAGAGGTAAATTAGGTGGTGGAGTTGTGGTGTTTTTTAGAAAAGCTGGAAACAAAATATTGTTATTGCAACCGAATCAAAAATTTAGAGCTTTAACCGATAATGTTGAAGAAAAAAAATCGATAAAAGAAGCATTTGCTAAATCGGTTTTGCATGGTTTTGTGATTAAAGAAGAGAAAAACGGCAAATATTTAGTGGATGCAACCTCATTTTTTATGCAAGACACTTTTGGTGTTGCCAACACTTTAGCAAGAAGTGGAGAAGGTGCTTATCGAGTTGATAATTCTAGAAGTGCTTTTAATTTAAAAAGAACAAAAGCATTTCAAAAAAATGTAGAGTTTGATGTTTTATTGACGTTTAAAGGTAGTCCGAGAGGAAGAAATTTATGGTCAGTTACTCCAAATGCAACTGCAGTTACAGTTTACCAACATCATTCTTTTGTAGAATTGCCAGACAATAATTACAAACCAAGAGTGTACGATCCACGTTCTGGTTCTTTTTCAATGTCTTATATGGATTATTCTACACCGGTAAATCAATCAATTACAAAACGATTCATTTATCGACACAGATTAGAAAAGAAAAATCCAAATGCAGCAATAAGCGAAGCAGTAGAACCTATTATTTATTATTTAGATCCAGGAACGCCAGAACCAGTAAGGTCTGCTTTGTTAGAAGGTGCTCGTTGGTGGAATCAAGCTTTTGAATCTGCTGGATATAAAAATGCATTCCAGGTAAAAATGTTACCAAAAGATGCAGATCCATTAGATTTACGATACAATGTAATTCAGTGGGTTCATAGATCTACAAGAGGTTGGAGTTATGGAGGAAGTATTTCTGATCCAAGAACT
>CAKZNE010000177.1 GCA_937129395.1 uncultured Cryomorphaceae bacterium
GGTATCAATGATGTCTTTCGCCAGAGCGCGGCCCAACAAGTAGTCGACCGGAACTTGCAGCTCTTCAACGCCAGCTTTTTCCAGCTGACGAATATGACGTGCAGTAATACGACGGCCTGACTCAACCAATACGGCGCCGTCATTGTCTTTAATATCAAAGGCAGCAGTTTCACCACGCAGGCGCGTAGGAATAAGCTTCAACAGCAGAAAAAGCAGTACTTAAACTTGAATGCAAACGAATTTGAGTTTCCCAATTTAATTCTATTTGGCTTGATATGTTGTTGGCTTCGATACAATAAAGCAGAGCAAATTCCTTGTTCTGACTGCGGTCGGAAAAAGTTGCACTATCCAGTAGTTCATTTATATAAGCTTCTGTTTCGGGATCGTTAATCGAATTTTTTAAAAGTTTTTTTTTGACTCCAGTTTGGGCGGAAACAGCAATTGAGAAAAAGGAAAATACAGAAATCATAGCCCATAAATAAGACTTTAGTTTACTTGGATGGCGCTTAAAACTTAAGCTGGTTTTCAATTTGTTAAAGGAGTTTGTATTCTTAATATTTGGCTAATTTAGCTAATCCTACCAGCAAATTATGAAATCGATTCTATGTTACACTTAAAATCTTTACTTGCCTTACTAATTTCATTTTTCACATTAGGCGGTTTTGGCCAAGCCTATGTAAGCCCAAGACTTTTAGAAAAAATTACAAAGTCTCCAAAAGAACAGCAGTGGGTAACTTTGAGTTTTAATGAAAATGTAAATTGTCAAAACTTAATTGAAGACTTTCGAAAAAAAAATCTTAGTTCTTCCCTACGAGCCTTAGAAACCAATCGCTTACTTTTTTCTCAAGCCCAAAGGTCCCAAAAGCAAGCGAAGAGCATTATATCTTCTTTTAACAAATCTGATTTGTCCCAAGTCTACCAATATTGGATCATCAACATCATAATTGTTAAGGCCAACTCCTACGCCATTCAAGAATTGGCAAAAATTAATAATGTAAAGTCCCTTGATTTAATTGGAGGAAGGTTTGAAATTCACGAACCAATTATTCCTGGAGTTGAAAATAAAACAGCAAACCCAAACGGTGTGGAGCCTGGATTAGTCGCTATCAATGCCCCAGCAATGTGGGCTCTTGGTTATACTGGAAGATCAAGGGTGGTTTATGATTATGACACTGGAGTTTGGCCAAATCATCCTGCTTTTAGCAATCGTTTCTTTGCTAATTTTTATCCCATGTCACAATCGTGGTATGGCTTTTTTAGTGATCAACCAAATGGGAGCGTGAGCGATCACGGTACTCATACTTTAGGAACAATGGCCGGTTTAGATTCTCAAAATAATGATACTATTGGAGTGGCTTTTGGCGCTTATTGGATTGCCAATGATTTTGTTACTTCAACAGTCGCAGGATTGCCCCCTTTGGTGGATATGATTGGTGCTTTTCAATGGGCCTTAAATCCCGATGGAGATTTAACCACCACGAATGATATTCCCGACGTAATTAATAATAGCTGGAGATGGTATGATATAGGAGACACCCTTCATTGTGGTGGACATATCGTTAACCTCATGAACGCGATTGAAGCAGCAGGAATTGCCAATGTTTTTTCTGGTGGAAATGCCGGCCCTTCAAACACAACCATCAGCTCTCCCCAACGAATAAACACTTCAAAAGCAAGTACTTTTTCTGTGGGAAGTGTGGATGGAAATCAAAGCTTCCCTTACCCCATAAGTTCATTTTCCAGTAAAGGACCAACCCAATGCCCTGGCGGCGGTTCGCTGTCAATTCACCCTGAAGTAGTGGCCCCAGGTCAAAATGTGAGGTCTGCTTGGGGCCAGAATTCCTATAATAGTATATCGGGAACAAGTATGGCTGCCCCCCATGTTTCGGGAGCCATTTTATTGTTAAAGGAAGCTTTTCCAAACCTTAGTGGGGATGAACTTTTATTGGCGCTATACAATTCTGCAACCGACATGGGCAGTGCCGGAGAAGACAATACCTACGGCAATGGTTTGATTGATGTTTATGCAGCCTATCAATTTTTGGCTTTAAGCCACAGCCCAGTGGATCCTTTAAACATTAGTTGGGATTTAAAAGTGGAAAGTTTGAGCAAACCCCTGGCAGGGGATATTAGCTGTGCCACCGGTTATGATCCAATTATTGTGATTTCAAATACCGGAAATAATACAATTAGTCAAGTTGATTTTAGTTATCAAATTAATTCCAATGGAAATGTGGTTAACCACACGTGGAATGGGAACTTGGCTTCCGGACAAAGTATTTCTGTTAATCTTCCAACAGTGAGCTTTACGGGTTTTGGTAACCAAGAAATGACATTACGAGCCGATATAAATGGAGTGGCAACGGAATATGATTTTCATAATAATAACAGAATTGTTCGATTTAATAGAAGGGAAAACAAAAGCCTTCCCTATACCCAAGATTTTGAAAATGGTTTTGCCGAAGATATATTGGTTTTGAACGAAGATGGAGGAATTGGCTGGGATACAATTTCTATTTCCGGAAGAGGTTCGAACAAAATTGCAGCGCAATTACCACTGTATTCCTATAATCCCAGAGAAAGCCAAAAAGATGGATTAATAAGCCCAGAATTTAGCCTTCCGGCTACCGGTTCGTCAAAGTTGAGTTTCGACTATTCATACCAACGTTTGTTATCGGTTTCTGCACTTCAGGATACTTTTAGGGTTTATGCTTCTACAGATTGTGGTCAGACATTCCCACATTTAATACTAGAAAAACATGGTTTGGATTTGTCGACCAACGATACGGCAACCCAAAATTTCATTCCCAAATATCAAAGTCATTGGAAAAGAGACACGGTTGATTTACAGGCTTTCGCCGGAAGTTCTATTTTACTTCAATTTCAAGGAGTAAACCGAAAAGGGAATAATTTGTATTTGGATAATATCAGTGTTTATGATGGTCCAGACCCTGTTGGTTTAGACGAGTTTAATTCTCGATTGGTTTTTAATGTATTCCCAAACCCGGTTAAAAACAAGTTGAAAATTGAAATTGAAGATTCGGAAAAACACAGTTTTGAGGTTTCTGTATATGACATTCAAGGAAAGCTGGTTTGGAAGGGAAGTTTAGCTAAATCGAAAAACGAAATTAATGTCAGGGAACTTAGTCCAGGAGTTTATGTTTTACAATTGGAAAACAACGAAAGTTTAAGCCGAAAAAAGTTTGTGAAAGACTAAAAAATTTAAGGAGGTCAATTTTAAAAAATGTATATATTTGCCCTCCTTACAAAATGGGGGATTAGCTCAGCTGGCTAGAGCGTTTGACTGGCAGTCAAGAGGTCATCGGTTCGACTCCGATATTCTCCACGAAAAGCCGGATGTTTTTATTACATCCGGCTTTTTTTTTCTTGTTTTGTTTATTTGGGCCTTTGAGACTCCAATGAAATGAGTTTTGTAAAAAATCGAATTAACGATGAATCTGGATCTTTCCTACTCCAATTTTATTTGCTTTTGTTTTATATCTAAGAAAATATAAACCTACTGGCCATTTATTTAAATTTAGGTGAAGTTGGTTTTTAATTTCGTTATGGTTTTCAAAAACCAGTTTTCCTTTTGAGTTAAATATTTTAAATTCTACGATTACCGTTTCATCCCATTCTATATTTAATATATCGCTTGCGGGATTGGGGTAAACCTTAAAGCTTTCAATAGGGTTTTCATCTATGTTTATTCCAGAAGTAATCAAAATTGTTTTAGTGGATGTATCTCGGCAATGTATATTGGAAACAATACACTCTACAATATAAATCCCAGGAACTGTATAAGAATAAGCGGGGTTTTGAAGGTAGGATCCCTGTCCGTCTCCAAAGGACCAGGTCCAGGTTGTCGCGTTAACCGTCGAATCCGAAAATTGGATAGGGTCATTGGCAGGTGCTGTGTTTGGCGAATATATTTTTCCTTGGGTTATTTGGGGTAAGTTAATTAACAAAACTGTGGAATCTATTCCGCCAGCATTTGAAACAATGAATTTTACAGGATAAATACCCGGCTTTGAATAGTTATGTTTGGGATTAAATTGATGGGACTTACTTCCATCTCCAAAATCCCAGGTAACTTGTTTAGGGTCATTTAAGGAGGTGTTTGAAAAAGATATATTGCCTCCACAACTGTCCTCAATAGAATAAAAGAAAGAGGCAATTGGAGAGTATTGAACATCTGCTGAAACACAACCAGTGTATTGACTATCATTACTGCTTAATAAATAATGCGTGACTATACTGTCTGATAACGAAGGGCTTGTAAAAGTTATTGGTACCCAAAGACTATCACCTGGACCAATCGTTGGTAGAACTGATGGTGCTGAAAAGTTTGAATTTCCAAACAGAAAATTGGCGTAATCCAAGTTACCATTTCCAAGATTTTTTAATTGTATGGAGTCCCTATAAATCCCAGGGCTAGTTATAGTTCCGAAATCCAAGCAAGAATTGGGGTGAACTTTTAAATTAGGTGCACCCAAGGCATAACCACTCAGGCAAATCTTCAAATCACTACCATTAGATAATATGGTTAAAGTATCTTGAATTAGCCCTAGAATACTATCGGGCTCAAATACGATTTTCACATAAACAGAGTCATCAGGCCAAATAATTGTGGGACCTGTTAGGGTTTTGAAAATGGGGCGTGGTAATTGATAATTCGACATGGTAAGAGGTGCGCAGCCTACATTTTTAATAAGTACTGAATCCAAGGTGCTTAGTTGGGATTTGGTGCTGTCAAAAGTGACGCAACCGCCACCTAATTCTGCCAATGGCCTTGGTATGACCCTAAGTTTAATAGGGAAAAGTAAAAAGGGAAGTTCAGGGTCATTTGAAGCAATAGAACCAATTAAATCATAAGTTCCATTTGTTTTACCATTTAAATCAATTTTCGCAAGGAATGTGCTACTATCACCAGGAGCCAAATTCATTGTTTGATTATTGGAGATAATATTGTTGGGCCTCTTTCCTTCGAGGATAAAGTCGTCAATTAACCAATAATTTGTGTTGTTGCTAAAGTAGGTTTGTGTAAACCGGAATTTTGTATTCGAACCATAAGCCGCAAGTGGAATAAGAGCATTAATAGTTGTGGGGTTCGGTGATAAAGACCCATAAACACCTATGTAACTCCAGTTAGTTCCGTTGTTAGTAGAATATTCTAAATTGAGAGATTGGACCGTTCCGTTTATAGGACAGGTACCCATTTTATAAACAAAGGATATTGTCCCCCCATGGGAAACATCCACACCTCGAGTCTCAATTTTCCTATTATTACCATTACCGAACCTAAGGGATTGATTCCCCAAAATTTCTCCACAATAATTGTCCAGACTGATCCCAGATCCAACATACGCCCACAGATCCTGATTGATTTGGGCAGCTTCAAAATTATCCTTAATCACATATTCGGTAATTGTATCGACGAACCAGGATAAATTAGCCGACCCATTATTGTAAATTTTAATTGGAAAGCAAACTGAGTCCTGACAACTGTTATCCAGAACATGATAGGATAATGAATCGCTTGAAATTATTGGGGCATCAAAGGAATTTCTATCAACACAAATAAAGGTATCTCCGGAGGGCCCAGAAAAGAAAATCGTGTCCATTTGCCCACCTAAACTGTTTGGAGTTAAGCTAAGAATACAATGAGCTTCATCTCCTGGCAGGAGGCTCAGTTGGGAGAAGTTTGTTGCGATTTCTGCATTGCTGCTCTGAACAGAACTGTAGATTAATGTATCGCACCCAGAATTCCAGATTAATATGGAATCTTTGTAAGAATGACCATTGTAAACGTCTCCAAAATCCAAACACAAAGCCGATTGGTTATGTATTGCATCACCAATTACTTCAATTTTTAGTGCTATGGTTTTTCCATCTAAACAAGTGTCATTAGAAGTTAAATGAAGATCTACCCAATAGGTGCCAACATTCCAATTAGTTGCATTAAAGTAAAATACGATATCATTGCTCATCCCCGAGCTAATATTTCCACTATAAGGAGTGTAACTAAGGGAACGGATTACATCTTTTGATTCTACAATTAAATGATCAAAACCAAAAGTAGCATAGCTGGAGTTGCCTAAACTTATCTCGGAAAGACCATTGCTTGGTTGATTGGCCAAGAGAGCTCCTGCTAATCTTAGTGTGTCATCTACAAATAAGTCGAATGATTTATTAACCCAGTCAAAGTTTTTATATTCAATATGATACCATTGCCCGGTGTTTCGAGTTTGGATATAATCCCATCCAGTTGGGGGCGAAAAAGTACCATCCCAAATCCGAAGTTCATTGGTAAGGAAAGAGCTGTAAAAAAGGAATGAAAAATTGTTGGTAGCTTGTCTGTTTCCAAATGCAACTCGCGAATGGTGTTGTGTAATGGTGTCTGAACTTGTCCAATAGCTAATATAATCAGGCCAAGTAGTATTTAGTTTCTTATAAAGACCCTTTTGAAAATTGTTTTTCCCAGTTACTTCCAAATAAGAATTCCCAGAAGGGGCTGTACTGTTGGTAACAATTGATTTAAAAAGAGTGTTTGCTGAAAGGTTCTGAAAAGTAATAAGCCCGGATTCAAAATCCTCATTTATTACAACATTGTTTTTAGGTTGACTTGTGGTCAAGTAATAAGTAAGATTTGATAATCCTGAATTGTTTATAACTAAAGTATCAGAACCAGTGGAATTACAGGACACTTGTATTAGCAAAGTGTCTGGAATAGAGTTACCTGTGCTGCAGGGTATTGAAAGATTGTCAATTTGAAATTCCCCATTTTTAAGTCCAAAACCTTGAGTGAATTTAAACCCAAGTAGTAGAATGAGAATTAGGAATAGAAGGCTAGAGTTTTGATTTTTCATTTGATAGACAATTGACATGTAAAAGTACAAGGTCTTTTTTAAAATAAAAAGGCAAGGACCAATATGAGGAAATAACATTTCGTTCTTTTTCCTTAAAATTTAATTGTTCCAATTCCCATGACGTTTTTTGGGAATTCTAAAGCTTCTATCATCATGAATATGGAAGCCGGTTTTCCATTTTATTTAGAATCATTTCGTGCTAGCAGAAGTCGAACAGCCTTGATGTGCAAAAACTAACCAAAGTTAAATTTATCGACAGTCATTTTATATCATACTCGTCCTAAACCTTTTTTGACTTTTTATTTAAATGATGATAATCAGCAACTTAAGAGAAGGAGATGTTGCTTTTTGAAAACAACCCTATTGAAAAGGATGAGCCCTTTATTTTTTATATTCGTAACGATAAATATTAATCGAAGCCAATTATGGCCTTCAAGAAAATGGTAATTTGATTGAAATGGAGCCTTAGGGAGATTGGGAAGCTCTGAAGAATGAAGAGATAGCCCAACCGAACTTAGGTTTCATGAAAAGCAGGTTGCCTTTTTCTTGTGAGCCTTGAGTTTTTTGGTTCGTTTTTGGGTCAAGCCAAAAATGAACAGAATTAAACCTTTCTCTTCAGGCGATAATTTTTATTTAGGACACGTATGATATCGAAAACAAGTAGTGAGATGATCATTTACTAAACCTGTTGCTTGGAGATGAGCATAAATGGTGGTAGAACCAATAAATTTAAAACCTCTTTTCTTTAAATCTTTGCTTATTCTATCCGATAATTCAGTGCTTGCAGGTATATCTGAGTTGAGAGAAAAATTATTTTGAATCACTTCATCATTGACAAAAGACCATAAATAATTACAAAAACTTCCAAATTCCTTTTGTACAAATTGGTATTGTTGGGCATTGTTAATGGCCGAAGAAATTTTCGCCTTATTCCTAATAATTCCAGGATTAGAAATTAACTCTTCGAACTTATTTTCATTATAAAGGGCAATTTTTTTATAATCGAATTGATCAAATGCCTCACGGAAATTTTCCCTTTTATTAAGGATTGTAATCCAACTTAACCCAGCCTGAAAGGTTTCTAGCAGTAAAAATTCGAACATCTTTTTGTCATCCCTAACCGGAACTCCCCATTCTTCATCATGGTATTTAATGTAAATCTCTTTGTCGGAAACCCAAGCGCATCGATGTTTCATAAAAATTGTAAAAACCGAATTTACAAAAGCAAATTCGGTTTTAAAATTCTTAGACCTTCATTAATTTCCATTTCCCATTTCTGAAAATCTTAAATGCTAGAACAGCCAAGAGTGATTCAGCCAAAGCTATGGAAATGTATACTGCCGCAGGGCCTTGTTCGAAATGAATTGCAGCCAAATAAGCAAGGGGCAATTGTATAATCCAATAGCAAATTAAATTAATAATGGTGGGTGTTTTTGTTTCACCCGCACCATTAAAAGCTTGAGTTAGAACCATCCCAAATCCATAAAAAATGTAACCAGTGGAAATTAGTCTTAAAGCTTGAGAAGCGTATTTAATAACCGAAGGATCATCGGTGAAAAGCAAAACCAAATGATCGGCAAACCCTATATAAACAATAGAAATTACCAGCATAAAAGCCACATTGTATTTAGCCGTTATCCAAACTGATTTTTCGGCCCTGTCTGGCTTTTGGGCGCCTAAATTTTGCCCAACTAATGTAGCAGCAGCATTACTCATTCCCCAAGCTGGAAGTAAGGTAAACATCATCACACGAATAGCAATCGTATAACCAGCAAGTACTTCGCTTCCAAACTCACTCATAATTCGCATAAGAAACACCCAACTGGAAGTTCCTATTAA